>JAFGTJ010000243.1 GCA_016934195.1 Anaerolineae bacterium
GGTATAGGCTTCCAGGTCATAGGCGTACAGCCCATCGCCGGGATTCTGGCCGCCCGCGCACCGCAGAAACGAGTATTCATCGCCGCGCGCGACCCACAGCGTATCGCCATCCGGCGTAAAAACTATCCCGCGCGCGTCCACCGCGTAACCGCCCACCGCCGCGATCTGCGCGCCGGTCGCGGTATCCCAGACCGCGATCACGCCATGATCGGGGCCAAGCGCGGTATACAGGCGCGATCCATCCGGGCTGAATACGACCGCCGGATTGCCCGCGATCCCGCCGCAGTTCGTATCCTCAAAAACGATCTTTTCCCCGGTGGTGGTGTTTTTGAGCATATTCACTTTGGCAAACGAGACTTCATCCCGGCTGAAGGTCCATTCCCACTGTCCATCCGGGCTGAGCGTGATAATTTCCGGCTCGACATAATCGTCGGGAAGCGATTCGCGGGTCTGCTCGCCGGTCGCGGTGTCGATGGTCCACAGTTCCCTGTCCCACGCAAAGCTGATGCGTCTATCCTCGTAACGGGCGTGCAGGGTGGACGCGCCGATGTCCTGGTTCACGTAAGGCTGAAAGCCATCGTCGGGGAATGGGTTTTCGGTATAGGCGATCACATCGATCAGGGTCAGGTCCGCCGGATCGTAGCGCACGATCCCGTCCTGGGTGACGGCGGCCAGAGTCGCGCCGCCGTCCAACAAACCAATATCGTACAGTTCCCCCGTGCCGATGGTGTCCAGCAGTTCCAGCCGGTCAACGTTCGCCGGGGTGATCCGTACCGGCAAATCGCCCTGCGCCTGACTCGATCCCGCCAGCAGCGGCGCAGCAATGAGCATCCCGAACACAACCAGCAGTTGAGTGAGTCGTGTTAACATGTGAGTCCTCTGAATTTATTGGGCAAACATTTTTTCAGCGCGGATGCCGGTCAGCCTCACCCCTAAATCCCCTCTCCATTGCATGGAGAGGGGACTTGAAACCGCGACATTTTTCCCCTCTCCATAGCGCAGCGTCATGGAGAGGGGGAAGTTGAGCGAAGCGAAACGGGGGTGAGGCTTATTTTTCCCTCTGCCGTTTCAGGATCACCACGCCCAACGGTGGGACCGTCAGGTTCAGACTGTGCTGGAAACCGTGCATCCCGACCGGATCGGTGGACAGGCCGCCGTAGTTGCCGACATTGCCGCCGCCGTACAGGTCCGAATCGCTGTTGAGCATTTCCTTGTAAAAGCCCGCCTCCGGCACGCCGACCCGGTAATTGTGGCGCGGCATGGGCGTAAAGTTCAGCGCGATTACCAGAAAATCGGACGGATCATCGGCATACCGGATGTAGGTATACACGCTCTGCGCGGAGTCGTTGGCCTCGATCCAGCGAAAGCCTGCCGGGTCAAAGTCGTGTTCCCACAGCGCGGGCTGCGTCTGGTAAAAGTGATTCAGGTCGCGCACCCAGGCTTGCAGCTTGCGGTGTGTCTCGAAGTCGTCCACCAGGAACCAATCCAGGCTGCGAGCCTCGCCCCACTCGCGGTACTGGCCGAATTCGCCACCCATGAACATGAGTTTCTTGCCGGGATGCGTGATCATGTAGCCGTGCAGCGTGCGCAGCGTGGCGAACTGCTGCCACCAGTCGCCGGGAATCTTGTTGATCAGCGAGCCTTTGCCGTGTACCACCTCGTCGTGCGAGAGCGAGAGCACGAAATTTTCGCTAAAGGCGTACATCAGCGAAAAGGTCAGGTTATTGTGATGCCAGCTTCGGTGAACGGGTTCCTTGCGGAGATAGGCCAGGGTGTCGTGCATCCAACCCATATTCCACTTGAAGGTGAAACCCAACCCGCCCAAATACGTCGGCCTGGATACCATCGGCCACGCGGTCGATTCTTCGGCAATCGTGATCGCGCCGGGGACTTCCTTGTGAATGATGGCGTTGGCTTCCTGCATGAACTGGATCGCGTCCAGGTTTTCGTTGCCGCCGTACTGGTTGGGGAGCCAGTTGCCGTTTTCGCGCCCGAAGTCGAGGTACAGCATCGAGGACACTGCATCCACCCGCAAGCCGTCGATGTGGTATTTCTTCAGCCAGAACAGCGCGTTGCTGATCAGGAAATTGCGAACCTCGTTGCGCCCGTAGTTGAAAATATACGTGCCCCAGTCGGGATGCTCGCCGCGCCGCGAATCGGCGTGCTCGTAGAGGTGCGTGCCGTCGAAGAAGCTGAGCGCGAATCCGTCTTTGGGGAAATGCGCGGGCACCCAGTCCAGGATCACGCCGATGCCGTGCTGGTGGCACTGGTCCACCAGATGCATGAAGTCTTCCGGCGTCCCGAAACGGCTGGTCACGGCGTAATAGCCCGTCACCTGGTAGCCCCACGACATATCGAGCGGGTGTTCGGCGATGGGCATTAACTCGATGTGGGTGTAACCCATGTCTTTGATATACGGGACCAACTGGTCGGCCAGTTCGCGGTAGGTCAGCCATTCTGCGCCGCCGGTTTTGCGCCGCCACGATCCCAGGTGAATCTCGTAGGTGTTCATCGGCGTTTTGAAGGGATTAC
>JAFGTJ010000244.1 GCA_016934195.1 Anaerolineae bacterium
ATCGTATCGTACCTGACCGTAGTTCAGACTGGTATCGCACATACTGCTGCCCCCCCCCGCCGCGACGTTGAACGGTTCGTCAAACTCGATGCCCCGGATCGAGTATACGCCGCCGGTTTCGGTGCAAACGCAGTGAATGTGCCGGTTATCGTCGTAATTGGCGCACACGGTTATGTTTTCAATGGGATCGTAGGGGGCCTGATCTTCCGTGACCGTCCCGTTGACCTCGCCGCCGGGATCGAGCGCGAAGTTTTGCGGGATCTGGGGTGTACCGTCTGTCACCGTCAGGTTTTGCACATTTTGCCCCACGTAGCGCAGCGACATATCGCACATACCCGTATCGCCGCCCGTCCCCAGCGTGAACGGCCTATCGTACCCGATGCCGTGAATTTCGTATGTGCCGCCGGGTTCGGTGCAGAGGCACTGGATATGCTCGCCGCTTTCGTAGTTGGCGCATACCTGCATATTCTCGATGCCGGTGGTGGTCACGCTGTCCGTGATCGTGCCGGACACCGCGCCGCCGGGATTAAGGGCTATATCCTGCTGGATCACGGGCGTGCCGCTGCTGGTGGTCAGGCCGTTAATCGTGGTCTTTTCATAGCTTAGACCCGGATCGCAGACGCCGAAGTGACCGCCAGACTTCAGGCTGAAGGGGCGATTAAAATCGACGTTGTAGATGGTATACCGCCCATCAGCAGTGGTACAGTCGCAGCCGATGTGCTGACCATTGTCATCGTAATCGGCGCATACCTGTGCGTCTTCAATCGGGTCATTGGGCGCGGCGCTCTCGGTGACGTAGCCATACGCCGCGCCGGTTCCCGGCGCTTCGCAGCCGGTGAACTTCCAGATAGCGCCGGTATCGTAGGATGTCACGTACAGGTTGCCGGACGCATCGAAGGCCAACCCACGCGCCAGACTGATTCCGGTCTGGCAGATCGAGGCTACCCGGTTGCTCGCATCAATGCGGAGCACACGATTATTGAAGTAATCCGAATAGTACAGATTGCCCGCGCTGTCCCTCACCAGGCCACCCTGCGTACCTCCAAACGCGCCCATGTTCGCATACGGCGAAACCGCGCCGGTCGTCAGGTTGACCAGGCTGATCGTGCCGTCGCCTTCGGAGAGGTACAGAACGCCCGCCGTATTATCGACCACGATTCCCTGCGGCAGATAGAGGTCGGGTACAAATGTGAGATTGACCGGCGCGCCGGACGAGTCGAATTTGGAGAGAAACTGGCTTGCACCGGCATTACCGATGTAGATGTTATCCGCGCTGTCAAAGGCGATAACGTTGGGGTTGTTTAACCCGGCGCTGAACGGGATGAACTCGGTTACAACCCCACCACCTGACACGCGAAATACGCGATGTGTGTCATCGGAGATGTGCAGCAAACCGGAACTATCGAATGCCACACCCGACGGTCCGGCAAAACCGGTCGCAAAGGTCGAGATTACCCCGGCAGGCGTGATCTGGACAATGGTGTGGCTGTAGGTGCCGCTGCCCGTCTCATTAGCGACGTACAAATTACCCGCCGCATCGAAGGCCATACCAAATGGTCCATCCAGCCCGGACGCGAAGACCGCTCCAGCACGGTACGCCGGGTCCGCCTCACCAGAGAACGCAAAACCGCCGGGATTCTGCGCCTGCGCTGCGTGCGGGAGTCCGTAGAGTCCCAGCGCCAGCAGCAGCGCACACAGCCCGACGGCTGCATGAATATAACGATGTCTGCGCATTAGAAAATCCAACCTCCTCAAATTTCGATATTACTATCAACAGATCAGGGTCTTGGTTTGTAGTTGACACAACCCACCTGTAATGGGCATTGTTTGAGAGGGGGTAAAGAAAGCATGGATTATTCAAAAATACCCACTCTATAATTTAATCATAAAAATGATGCTGATTTCAAGCTTTCTAACTGGAATTCATGTTTTAAGGTTTTTTGAGTTAACCGGGGACTTACACACTTCTCCTGATAGTCCCCTGATATTTCCCCCGAACGTTTTCCGAACGCCTCTCGAATGGATGCCGGTCGTTCTGCAAGTCGTGACCTGACGATGGCTTCATAAGCTGAGGGTGCAATCGTCGATGATCCCCGGAGATGACCATCAGCCAGCCGGGGCAGACACAGCGGGAGGCACCCAAATGAACGCCGATCACACGCTCAAGACAGCACGCCCCCATCGTCATAAGCTGGCCGGACAGGTTGCGCGTATTGTTTTCCTGGTGGTGGTCGTCAGTTTCGGTATGCAGCAGGTCAGCGGGGGAACTTCATCGGTATTGGCCGCCGGTCCCGACGTAACGGCCTTGCAGGGCTGGACCGTCAGCAGCCCGACCCCGGCAGAGCTAAACACCTTCTGCGCCGCGATGTAGCAATCAGGGCACTGTGACGGCCTGGGGACTGCTCGGTGGGAGACGGTTCCCCGGTTTGTTCCTCCTCGTGAACTGGGTCACTCAGGTGGCCCGGTTCTTTTTGGTTCCGCGTAGTAGGATCACTGAACGATCATCGAAAACTACCCGCCATTTACCAGCCCCCTTCAAATTGGGGTTGGGCATAAGCGCGTGTGTTGGTATAAAGTGTGAAATCTTTTCGCATAGTGGCGTGACATCAGGCTAACTTGACTCATCACAAATTGCTAATGGCTAACTGCTTAGTGTGGAAATTTTTGCATTTAGGACGGATCGCGTGACATTTTCCACTGGCAGCCTTGATGAGACCCAACTAAACTTGGATGTGCGTAGGCTGTTATGAGCGTAAGGTGTGTGCAGCAAAGGGGAAAATTGCGTGGCGGATAACCAATATCTCGACGAAGTGGAGCGTCTCCAACGATTGGGCCGCTATGGGGATGCATACCGGTATACCCAGGAACACGAAGCCGATCTCGAACTGACCACCGATCTTGGTGAACTGCGTAGAGTGATTCGCCAGCAGGCGCGCGACGCCGTTGAACAGGCGCGGGCCGAATTAGACATTGAACTGGCGCGTGATCCGGCGGATTTTGACCGCGATCAGGGCGTAGAAGAGTGGGTTGCGCAGTGGCGGCGCGCCGTGATGGGCGACTCCGACGCCGAACTGGAAAGCTACGAGCGACGGGTGCGGACGCGGCGCGCGGATCAGGCCGAATACCAGATTTATAACCTGGTTTACCGCGAAGTTCAGGATTTGTGGGATCGCGCGCAGCGTGAAAGCGAAGCCAGCGCGACCGCTGGCGTATTGCAGGCGCTCTATAACCAGGCGAATGATATTGCGCAGCAGGCCGCCTCCGAACACCCGGATAATACCCGGTTACAGGCGCTCGCGCAGCAGGCCAGCGCGCGCCGCGAACGTGCCGGGATCGAAACCGAGGCCCTGACATCGGGGGCTTTGCTGGGGCAGCACGTAAAAACCCTGGTGTATATTGACTCTATACCCGATGGGGAGATGATCCCTTCGATTGACCGGTACGGGAATATTGGGGAGCGCCGTCCCAAAACGCAGGTGCGCGCAGAAGTTGCCGATCAAGCCCGCGCCTTCGTTGACAGCACCGTCGTGAAATATATCGACGAGGCGAAGCGCAGCCTGCAAAACTATCTCCCGCGCGCGGCCAGGGATACGCTTAACCAATACCACAAATTTGAAGAGCGAGAGGACCCCGGCCTCAATCTGGAAGATATGGGCAGAACGGCGATACGGGAAGTGTCGTTAGTCGAATTGTTGGGCGGGAACTGGCTTTCGGCGGACCGGCTGCGCGATATTGAGCGTCTAGAGCGGGACATCGAGCTGGCATTGGGCCAGTTGAACGAGGCCGAACAGCGCGCGCAAGCGGCGCTCGACGTGCTGGACCGCGATATTGTGCAAGCGTGGCGTTATTACAATGAGGCGCTGGATACTTACGAAGGCGCGCGCAATTCATCGGTGATACAGAACGCTCAAAACGCGCTGGAAACGACCGCCAATCGCTGGTTGGCTGAAGCTGCCGAACAAATTGACGTGCTGATCCGGGATCAAAATCTGGTTGAGGCCGAACATAACGCGCTCGCGCTGCTGGATAATTTCCGCCCCATGCAGGGCGAACTGCGTATCGAGTCGCCGGTGCGCGCGATTGAGGAAATGCACACGGCGCTGCAAACGGTGCGCGAACAACTGGGGCAAATTGATGCCGCTTTGAATGATGGCAATCTGAATGCGGCGGCGGCCCGGCTGCGTACCCTGGAAGCGGATTACCAACTGCGCCGCTACTATGAAGCGCATCCCGACTATGACCGGGTAAAAAGCCAGGTCACGTTTGGCCTGGACGCGGAGGCGGAACTGGACCGTCTGCGCGAATTTTTGAGCAATCCGCGTCGTGACAAAGTACAGCGTGCATTGGAGTCAGCGCGCGCGGCAGCCGAGCAAAATACCGCGTTCGACCAGCAATTTGACAATCTGGTATTGAATCTGGAAGCGCATTTGCTGCTGCTGGATGCGGACCGGCTGTTGTCCAGCGAGGGGCACGACACGGTGATTGTCTGGTTGGAGGAGGCTGTTTCCCAGGATGGACTTCGGCCTGACTTGCGCACCCGGCTGGACGAATGTCTTGCGACGACCCGCCAGCGGTCCCAGGAATTGGACCAGAGCCGGGCAATGTTGGAGCGCGGCCAGCAGTTGTTGGCTGAGGGGAATCCGAGCGAAGCCTACCAGCAGCTTAAAAAGATTAAGAGCGTTGCCAATCGCGCCGAGCGGCAAACGCTGGATCGCGCGCTGGTCGATGCCCGCGATCAGTGGGTACAGCAGTTGGTAGCCCTGTTCCGCGATATCACGATTGAGACGGAATTTGATCGCGGCCAGATGAAGGAAGCGTTGGACGATCTGGAGGAACTGAATCCCGACCGGGCGGATCGTGTGAAGCGCCAATACCGGCTGTGCGAGGGAGCGCAGTTGGCGCGCGATCACGCAACGGCGGGACGACTGGATGCCGCGCTTGAGCAGTGGAACAATATGCTGGAAAGCCAACCGGGTTGGGCAGAAACGACCTATATCCGTAAACAGATTGCCCAGGTCAACAAGCAGCAAAAAGGCGCGCAAATTGAGCGCTTGCTCGAACCAGCAGAGCACGGAGCCAACGAAGAAGCGCGCCGCGAGTGGATCAGCGACTTGATCAAAATGGCGAGCGGGTTGGCCGAAGATGCGACCAACGCCAGCCACCCGGTTGACCGCATCGAATATACATTGTGGCGGGTGCAGACCACGTTGATGCACGCGCAGTATACCCCCGACCTCAAAACCCGCCGCCAACTGCTCCATGATGTGAGCGACACGGCGCGTTCGTTGGAAGGCCAGATTCGCACAGTAGATCGTGCCGATCTGACGGCATATGAGCGCCGGGTAATCGACCATACCGAGACGGTGATTCCGGTTGCGCTCGCTGGCCCGGCGATTGGAGACGCCATGCGCGCCGTCGAGGAACATTTACAGGTGGAAGCGGAAATTGCATTGTTCCGGCAGGCGTATGTGCGCTGGCACGAAACGTTTGCTCCCTACCGCGATACGCTTCCGGCCTTGCGGCGCTGGTTTGATGAGAATGTGCGCGCCGTTCAAGGCGATTTGCGTGAAGCCTTGCGCCGTCTGGCCGGGGATGACCTGGAGAATTACGCTGACCTGACGCCCGAATCGCTGCCGCTGTATGCCAAGCTGCTGGTATTGGACGAAGAAGACCCGGCGGGTCTCTGGATGTTGCAGCAGCTTACCGGCCTTTCTGCCAGGATTGAAACCGATGTGGAAAGGTTAGGCGCAGCCGCGTTTTCCGGGGATGGCATTCAACCGGGAAAGGGCCTGAAGGCGCTGGAAGACAAGCGGGCCAATGTGCAAAGCTACCGGGACTACGTGCGGTTGGTCCGCGAGATGGTGCAGTTGTTCACGCACCTGACGACGCTGCGCGATCAGGGGCGGGCGCTGCTGGGTACCTGCGCGAGCCAGACTCCCATACTGGACCGGCTGCATATGCGACTGGAACAGTTCATTACCGCCGGGATGGATATCGAGGCGTTTATCAACGCCTACCAACTGCACGATGATGGCCGGGATAGCTGGCATAACTTTTCGGGCGAGTTCCGGGCGGCGTGGAATAACTTTGAAATCCAAATCCGCGAGATTGCGGAGAACCTGGACCAGCATCCCTGGGTCGTGAATGAACTGCGAACGCGCTTCACCAAGCGCCTGAATGACCTGAGCAATCTGGTGGGGTTGTTACGGGGCATTCAGGATGATATGCAGGTGGAGCGCTTCATCGAGGCCGACCAGCGAGCGGACGTAGTTGACGGATCATACCGGACCCTGTTTGCGCCCAGTATGCCACTGTACGGTGAATATCGCGTGAAGGACGTATGGACCAGCAGCGATGTGATCGGCTGGCGGGATGTGCGTCCCTTGATCGAAAGGCGGCGGAGTCAGTTTGAGCGGGTGTACACCTGGGCCGAAGCCTTTGGCGCGCCGGACCGGGTCGAGCGGGCCGATCTTGATCCTGGCCTGCGCCCCTTGCCTGCGCCCAATGTGGTGAGGTGGCCTGAGATTCAACAGGAAGCGCGGACCTGGCGGGATGCCGGGGTGTTTCCCCGTGCTTACGATCTGATCGGGATGGCGTTGAACGGGCCGGATGATGGGAGCCTGATGGGACTGCTCGACGCGCTGGAAGCGGTGAGTTATCCCCCGGTGGCAGAAGCGGGCGAGAACCAGACCGGGGATTATATGCTGGCCCAGCGGCGCGCGGGGTCCCAGCGCGGGTACGATATCCTGGAATGGATGCACTGCCACCGTTACCAGCGTTACGAGCGGTATATTCAGGACGCGCGGCGCGAACTGGACGCGGTGAATACCACGCAATCCGAATGGACTCGCCTGACGGGGCAGTATACCGGCATGTTGGCGCGCATGGACGACGTGTTGAATGAGCGCATGAATCGCGGGAGACGCCGCCAGCTTCTGACCCCGTTGGTGGATCATGCGACCGGGGTGCTGATGGCGCTGCGGGACCTGTGCCCGGACCATCCCCAACTGGACAACCTGGAACGGAATCCGGTATTAGAGGAAGCCCGGCGGGGGGCAGGATGAGCGACCGCATCGCAATTTTTGCCGATACGCACGCGAACACCCTGGCGGCGATGGCGGTTTTAGACGATATCGAGGGCCAGGACGTTGACGCGGTATGGTGTCTGGGCGATCTGATCGGGCGCGGGCCTGATCCGGTCGGGACGCTGACTATGCTGCACTCCGTATACCAGGCGCAATCCCCGCGTGACCGGCGTGCCTGGTTACTGGGCAACCACGAAATGATGATTCTTGGCCGGATATTGGCCGGATTTTTCAACAACTCGGTGGTGGGCGGCAATGGCGAACTGGCGACCGCCATAGCCGGGCGGCATCGGGTGGCGCTCGATACCTATGCGCGGGGTGCGCGGTTGATGGCATTTTTGGACCAACTCAGCCCTTACGCAGTGGAACCGCCGCGTCCCGGCGTGTATGTGGCCCATGCGCATTACTCGCTGCGCGAAGACGGCGTGGTGAATGAGGCAAAAGCGTATTCACAGCGCGTCGAGGCAGAGGCCCATACCGGGGCCGCGCTGCGCGATCTGATGGGGCGTTTGCCCGATGCCGATTCCCTGCGTATGATAATCACGGCGCACACGCACGTTTCTGGGTTGTGGCAGTGGGACCCGGTTCATCAGCGGGCCGACGCCGTGCCACAGCATTTGACCGGAATCCACACCTTCACCGGGTTAAGCGCGCGCCCCATTTATATCAATCCGGGCAGCGTGGGATTTCCGCGTTGGCCGGATGATACACCGACATATACCGTGCTCACGCTGACCGACGATCTGGAATCGGCAGAGGTGGAGTTCCGGCAGGTGTCATATTACCGGGATGAATTATGGGTGCCGGGCTGGTATCCGGCGCTGTATCGCGAGGAAATCAAGCGCACATCGCTGCTAAGCACCGGCAGCGTGGACCCCTGTTAGATCGTATTGGATCAGGATCACAGGGTGTACTTACTGCTTTACCGGCTGGCGAATCTGAGGGAAAAACATGATGCGATTATGGCGAACGCTGGTGGTCTGTGCCCTGTTAGCGGGCGCGATAGGGGGTATAGGTCGATCCATCGCCCGGTCGCACGCGCAGACACAAACGTCCTACGATAACCTGGAAATCGTGTTCGCGTTGGATATATCCGGCAGCATGTGGCAGGATGACGTGCGGCAGAGCGTCGATCAAGTCCCGCCGAACGATGTAGGCTATGCGCTGCTGCCCCTCCGTTCTTCCGCGACGGATCGTGCCGGTGAACGGTTCGATATCACGCGCAATAACATCCAGTGGCTGGCCCGCCAGCTTCAGTCACGGCCCGACCTGTCAACCAATCTCCAGGTTCACACGGCTGTGATCGGCTTCGACCAGGATGCGCGGACATTGTTGGATTGGACGGTGCTCAACGGTATCGAGCTGTCCAATGTGCCGGACCTTCGACAGCCCGCCCCGCCAAGCGGTGAAGCGCACAACTCCGACTTCATCAACCTGTATGCTGCTGTGGATACCTTGTTCGCGGAAGCCAATACAAGCGGCACCACGCGGCGGGTATTGGTGGTCGTAACGGACAGTCTGCCGTGCAAACAGGTTAACACGTATTCCGAACAGCGAATCGGCGAACTCCAGGTCTATAATTATGACTGCCAATCGCCCGAAGTCATGACCAACCACATCCGGTACGCCCACACGGACACGGGGGCGTGGCGGTCTGGCGCGATTCCCTTCATGCTGCATATTTCTCCTTCAAGCATCTGGAACATTGAGAATCGCGGCGCGAGCCTGCAAGCCACCCGCGCTACATGGGAGAATACAACCAGGGAACGCAACGGCGCATTTATACAGCTTACGTCTATCAATGATCTGCCCCAACAGATGTTTGATGTGTTGGCGGAACAGTTGACGCTGGCAATTGCCGGGGGCAACCAGGCGAGCGACGCGCAGATCGGGAGCACGCTGGGATTGGTGGCATCGACCGGCAGTTTTGAAGTGCCCCCTTACCAGGAATACCTGGAAATGTTGGTGCTGTCGCAGTCCGCCACGCTGCCGACCATCACCGCCAACGGCGCACGCCAGGACATCGACGCCACGATCTTCGCGTCGCAGTCGGGCACCATGCGCTATCTGCGTTTTGACCGGCCTTCGGCTGGCTCCTGGACCGTCCAGGACCCCGGCGGCGAAGCGGTGACGATGCGCGTCATGTACCGTCCGGCGGAATCGCGGCTGGTCTGGGAGAGTGCCAACCCTGCCGCGCATTTGCAGTACCAACCGGTGCGACTGGTATATACCATTCAGGACAAAGACGACGTGTCCTGGATCGACCTGGACTATGAGCCGCAGTTCACGGTCAGCGTACAACCGCCGCTCGGCGATCCGATCCCATTAGCCATGAACTGTGATACCAGCCGGTGCGTCAGCGAGGAATTTTTGCCGCTGCACGAAGGCGCTTACAGCGTCACATTTGACGTAGTGCCCGAAGACAGTTGGCCGGAGATCACGATTGCGACGGTATTGGCGGCTGAGGGTGAGGATCAGGGCGAAGCAGGTGATGCAGGCGAGAACGCGGACGCGAATGGCGATGGGGAACCCCAGGTTTTGACGCTGGCCGACCAGTACGCTTTCCTCAAGCCGGAGATGCCGGACGATTTGCAAGTAAACACGCTGACGCTGTGGCGGCAGGTGGGCGATAACCCGCCTGCTTCGAGCGTGCAGCCCGACAGCAGCGTACAGGTAAACCAGGCGCGCAGCGGATCGTTGGGCGTGCGGGTGTGGGTCGGTGATGAAGACGAACCGGCCAATCTGCCACCCGGCCTGACCGCCAATCTGGTGTATGATGAGGGTGCGGGCTGTCTGCCGGAGGCGGAACGAATCACGCAGCTTCGCCAGGAGGGACAATACCTGCTGGCGCGGCCCGAACTGCGCTTTGAAACGGGTGATTGCAGCGTTGCTATGACGCTGGTGATGGCGAGCGATCTCAAGCCGATTGGTACGGGCGGGTCTTTCCCGATGGGGTCCTTTAAACTGGCGGACGTATCCTCCAGTTTTACGTCGCGGCTGTCGCTGGCGTTGCTGGATGAAGACGGGCAGCCGCTTGATATTTTGCCCTCATCGTCTCTTGATACGGCGAGCAAAAGCGGCGATCCGCATTATAAAATGTTCGACTATGACAGCGTTCCCCAATTTAATTCGACCGATCTGGTGACGTGGGATCGCCCTATACGCAGTATTGAGATCGCGTTTTTGGACGAAAATAGGCGGTTGACTCATCCCCGTTTCCTCGGTGAAGCGAATGCTACTACCTCGGACGGGTCAGCGGCTCCGGTTCCTTTCCGGTTTAGCATTGTGCGGACCGATGGCACCGGGAATTTTGCGGCTGAACTGGGACTTGAGCCGGTCCGCAGCGAAAAAGAAGGCGTGTACGTGGTTGAAGTGTCCGGCCTGGATGCCGGGGATTATTTCGTGCAGTTTGAACTGCTGCTCGATGATCCCCACGTGCCGCAGTTGGACACGAGCCTGTTTGAATACGACTCGTCGCTCACCGGGCAGACGGGCAACCCGTTATTGGTTGCTCATCTGCGCGTCAATACGAATCTGGTCCGGTGGGGCGAAATTGTGCTTGCGGCGGTCGTGGCGGCGATTCTGCTGATCGTGATCGTGATCACGTCGATAGCGTCCCGGCGGCGCAGCGTGGCCCCGTTGAGCGGTACGCTGGCGCTGTACCGGCTGTCTCGCTTTGGTATGTCGGGCGATGATCAACCGGAGCAACTGTTGAAGGTGAAGCTGCCCACCAACCGCAACACTTACCAGGTTCCCCGGCGGTTGTTATTCAGCAGCCCGGACCTGATCGCCGCGCTGTTCAACGGAATCACGGTTACGACGGGCCGTAACCGCCAGATATCGCGGCTCGGTGGCGCTTCGGTCGCCATTACGATTGGGTCACAGGTGTATTCGCATCACCTGACACCGGGCGAACCGCAGTTTGTCTACACGGACGAGCAGGGGGCGAAATTCTACGCGGTGAAATTTGTGGACGAGGTGGAAGCGCTGCCCGGTCATAAATTTGCAGATAGTTAGGGCGGTTGATGGCAGATCACGGAGTATTGCCCGCTTTTATACTGGGTGTCGGCGAGATGGGCGCGCGGGTATTGGCCGATCTCGCCGAGCAGATCGGTCACGCCTACGGACCCGAAGTGGTCCGGGCGGTGTCTTTGCTGTCGGTGGGGATCGGGAACGATCCGCCCGCCGCCGGGATACCGTATTACAACCTGTATGAAGACGCGACGGATTGGCTCGCGCGCCCTGATCGAAGCGGCGTACCGGAGTTGTTGCAGGGCTGGTTGGCTCCGGCAGGCCGGGGTCGCGAACACCTGACGCCCGAACGCCTGCTCGAACTTAATAACCGCCAGTTGGTGCGGTTGATGTTTTTAAAGCATCTGGATCGCGCCTACTCCCGGCTGAACGAGTTTTTGAGGCAGGATACCGGACGTCTGCGGAAGTCGTCCGGCACCAGCATTTACCTGCTGGCGTCGTTGGATGAGGTGGTCGGATCGGCCCTGCTGCTCGATCTGGCAACGGTGCTGCGTGGCGCACTGCGCAATGTGGCCGAGGGCCGCGATATGATTGCTTATCTCGCGCTGCCGGGTGCGCGACCGGCGCGTGACAATGACGGTGACCAGTCCCGCACCGAGGCGAATGCGTTCGCCGCGCTGCGCGAACTCGAACAATCCGACCTGACGACTCACATTCCCCCGGCGGCGGTGCTGCCCCTGTCCTATGCGCCGGGCAGCCAGTGTCCGATCACGTATGTGTGCCTGTACGGAGATCAACCGGCAGATACCGGCGCGCAGGTCGATCAGCAGTTGGTCGCGCAGTGGAGCAACGCGCTGCTGGCGCAGATCGATCAGAAATTTGGCGCATCATTTATCGAGAAAAAACGGATTAACCTGAGCGCCGTCAAAGGTGCGAGCGGCGTCGAGGATGAACTGTTGGTCAGCACGCAGAGCACCGCCGCCGCCGTATTCCCACGCGCCGCCGTGCAAAATCTGTGGGGCGCGCGGCTGGCCCGCGAAGCGCTGGACTTGCATCTGCGGGTTGGCCTGTCCGCGCAGGAATGGCAGACGGAGATCGAGTGGTGGAGCAAACAAGCCGCCCTCTCGGATGAGTCCGACCACCAGGTATACAGTCCGCGTGTGGTGCGGCACCTGTTGACGCTGGATACGACCAGCCGCATGAGAGCGCATCACCTGACTAATATGTCGTTGGTGATGCTGGTGCAGCGGTGGATTTGTGGGCTGGATGATACGTATGCGAGCCGGTTGCATGACGTGGTACGCCGGGCGTCCGCTGCGCTCAACTGGGAACCGAACGCCAACGCCGCCCTGAATCTTGAGGGGGCGGGGGGCGCGCGGCGGTTTCGTGAGCAGATTGAAAGGGACCTGATCCGGTTATTTGGGTCGCTGGCTGCCGTCGTGAGCGATACCGACACGGATGAGGTGACACGCGGCGAGTATTATGGGATATTGCAGGACGTCGCCGCCCGGCAGAGTCTTCGGTTCCATACCAGTTTGTTGACCCTGGTCCGGCATTTGTTGGCAAAGGTAGGCGGGGCGCATACGCTGGCGGCGCTGCAATACCTGGCTGACAAACTGGCCCAGGCTTACGATACATTGGAAGAAGCCCGCCACCAGCCATCGCCGATCCAGATGTGGTGGGACCAACTGCGGCGGGCCAGCACACTGACGGAACTGACCGAACGCCGCCTGCGTCCGCGCCCGTCTTCCCAGGTACGGCAGTATGTCGCGCTTGCTAAAGACATTGTCGAGATGCGCAAGCGCCAGATCGCGCTGCGCATTTTGGCCCAGATGACTGCCGCGTGGATCAACACGGTTCACGATTTGATCCCGCGCCTGGATGCGGTGCAGCAGGTCGTATCCGGGGATGGCGCGCTGTACCACCGCATGGCGCAGCGCGAAACGGAATTGTCCGGGTTGATAACGCGGGATGATGGGCGTTACTGGCTGTTTGATGACGAATGGGCGGACCGGTACTATACCCGGTGGATTCAGCCGCACGCCGGGGAACTGGCCGAGCAGTTGGCATGGTCCGTGTTGTACCCGGAGCGCTCTTTTGAGTCGCTGGCGACGGTGCAGTTTGAACTGCGCCTGACACATTTGCCCCTGCCGGTTTCGACGCACGAATACAACCACGATGCGAACGCAGATCGATTTTGGCGTGAAGCCGAACGTTCGGTCAGGGCGGCAGAGGGCGATCTCAATTTGTGGAGCTACCTGTTAGGTGGTGTGGCACGCCATACCCGCGCCATTGGCGACCGGCTGGCGCAGGTGGATTCGCTGCTGACCGGCGTGTATTCCGACAGCGGCATCAGCTACCAGCGCTCGCTGCTGGAGCCGGATAAATCCCAGGCACAGCCCGAACAGGGTACGGCGCTGCTGGAGCAGATCAAGACGGGCGCGCTGGCTAATTTTGACCCGGAGGATACCGGCAGCCGGGCGTATATCATGACATTCGCCGATACCCAGTTGATTCCCATGCGCCAGACACGCGGCTACTTGCAGGCGCGTGATGCGTATTTGGGTTTGCCGGAACGTGTCCGGTCGCAGATGTTTGTCTTCCCGCGCGAGGCAACAGCGGCAGCGCTGGAAGCGGCTATGAAGTTCGCCGGGCTGCTGGCCGAAGCGGACCAACTCAGCCCGCCGACGGTGGCGCTGCTGGTTCACCGTGAACGCCTGGATGGGCTGGCCTGGATGGAAGCGTTGGAGTGGCTGGGCCGGGTGGGTTACTCCGACGGCGCGCGCAGCAGCTACGCGCTGGAACTGCCGCCTACCCCGGATCACCCGGCAGACAAAGTGTGGTTGGGATCGCCGGGGAGAACGTTGCGCTATTACCTCGCCGTGCATGATTTTTGCCTGTCGGATGACTGGCAGCGCGACCAGGAATACGGGGGAGGCCGCGTGACCCTGGACGACCTGATGCTGCCTGCCCGCGTGGATGCGCACATCGCCGCCAAAGTGAACGACTGGATCGCGTCGGGGCGGGACTTTCCGGCGGTTGACTATTGGGACTGGGCGGTGAGCATTTACCAGCGCGAGATGCAGCCCTGGGCCTTGCAGCAAGCGTACCGCGCCGGATTGATGCATACGTTGTACGAGCGCTGTCTGGCGCACAGCCGCGATACAGCCAGCCAGGAACGCGAGTTGAACTTACTGTTGGCGCATAGTGCGCACACAATTTTTGCGGATCACCGGATGGCGATCCGTGAGCGGATGAATTACTGACACTTTCAAAGGGACGCCGATGCCACAAGTTGATATTACACTTACGGGCGAAGTAGCAGGTCCGGCATGGGATCAAGTGAGAACGGTACGTTATGACAGCGCCATGAAACCGCTTGGATACGGGATGGTCGGCGCAGTGTACCGGACCGATGAGGCCGATGACCGGCGGCAGTACGTGGTCAAAGTGCCGCATGATGAGGCGGGGCAGGCTGAGTTTGAGGCCGAATACACTATTTTGCGCGATTTGTGGAGAAAGCTGGGTGATCCTGTCCCGGTCCCGCCGGTCGCCTGGGGTCAGCGTGCCGATACCGGTGGTCGTGTGCTGGTGATGCCGTGTTACGAACACTTGTTATCCGACACCATTCAGGACTTATTGAGGGAACGGGATTGGCTGGCGGCGGAACGAACAGCGGTGCAGGCGGCGCGGGATTATGCCCGCGTGATGGAAGCCGTGCGCGAGTTGAAACAATCCTGTACGGACCGCAAGGTGAAAGATTTCTTTTTGGATAGCCGGGGACAGTTGATCATCATCGACTGGAATGTGCTCAATCCCGATACCCCGGATTTTCGTGCAGCAGAGTTACAGGTCTTCGGGCAGTTGTGGCACCAGTTGTTATTGCAGCGCATCGGATCGCCGCCGTTCAAACCCTTCAGTGATCTACTGTGGCTGCCGCGCGAACGGACGGACGCGCCCGGTGGCTTTCCGAGCGTGGGCTTACGGTTGATCCTGGCGGCGGCGGTGCATCCTGACATCAGCCGCCGTTTTGTACAGGACGGTCATCCAAGTCATACGCCCTTGCGCGGAGTATTGGACGAGTGGTTGAAGGTGCTGTTTTCTCCCAACAGCGCAGATTTGCAGCATTGGTTTCCCGGCGAATATGAAGCGGTTCAGGCTGATCTGGATTGGCGTCTGGCCGGGTATCCTGCGGACCGGAAAGCCGACCGTGACCGGTTGATGAACCAGTTCATCGTGAGCGGTTTTGCCGGGGACACGCACAGCCAGGCCATTGTGGGGCGATTGGAAAGCGGCAATCTGGAAGGCGCGGACGGGTACGTTCAGGAGCAACTGCAAGCCCAAATAGATTTTGTAACCCGGCAAAAGTTGGAACGGTGGGGAGTTGTCCTGCAAACATTGGGCGCGGCGCGTGATGCGTTTGGCAGTGGGAGCCGCGCTGATGTGCTCATGCGCGATCTGCGGGCGGACCTGTTGGACGTCATGGAAACCCTGGTAGACGATCCGGTGGGCGATGGTCCCGGCGTGCTGGATGCAGCGGGGAATAGACTGGACGATATTACCAGCCGTTTGCAGACCGATTTAGGGGAACGACCGCTCCGCCAGAATCTAAGCACGCCGTTGGCCCAACTCATGGCCGAAATCGCGCTGCGCCACCGGGCGATCCTATACCGCAACGTGGATTGGAATTTGAGAGAGCGCTATACGGCATGGCGAGA
>JAFGTJ010000245.1 GCA_016934195.1 Anaerolineae bacterium
GCGTATGATTTTCTGGACCAGGGCGACGTGGAAGATATGGTGTCGTACCTGCTGACGCTGCAATAGATTAGCCTCACCCCTACATCCCCTCTCCCCTGCGCTGCGCGGGAGGAGAGGGGACTTGACGCGGCGACGGTTTCCCCCTCTCCATAGCGCCGACCGGAGGTCGGCAGCGTCATGGAGAGGGGCAGGGGGTGGGGCTAACCCAAATTCCCCCTTCAAATCCGCCCACCAGTGTTGTAAAATGAACGGTTCCGCGCGACAGCGGAGCGGTATCGCCACGCCGCGCACAGCGGCACTTTTACGTTGTACCCTCGTCATCGCATATCAAACGCTAAACGCTTAGTCAACATCAACCGGTTCGGTTAGCCAAAAGGATCAGACCGCATGATTGTCGGGATGGATTTCGGCACGACCAATTCGGGGATGTCGGTCTATGACGGGCGACATCTGACACTTATTCCGCTGGACTCCGCCAACGAAAACCCCCGCGTAGCGCGCACCGCGCTCTACATCACCAACCAGCGGCGCGTCCACATGGGACGTGACGCCATCGAAAAATATTATGAGCAGAACATCAACCGTAAAGTGAAGTACCAGCGCGTCTGGGTGGGCGAAATCACGCTGAGCTTCGCGGAACTGCCGGAATGGGTGCGCGATATTTCCATCGAGAAAGACGTATTAGCCCCAGGCCGGTTATTTTTGTCCTTCAAAACCGGGCTGAAGTCGTCCACCTACGTCGGGACCACCGTCGGATCGCATTTCTACTTTCTGGAAGATATTGTCGCGCTGTACCTCTATGTAGCCCGGCTGCGCGCCGAAGAATTTCTCGGTACGGACCTCAAGCGGATCGTATTGGGCCGCCCGGTGCATTTCGCCACCGATGCGCAGGGCGACCAACTGGCCGAACAGCGGTTGGTCCATGCTGCGTTCCGAGCGGGCTACGAAGAAGTATATTTGCAGTACGAACCCATCGCCGCCGCGCATTTCTACGAAACCAGCATCGACCGCGAGGAACACGCCCTGATCTTCGACTTTGGCGGCGGCACGCTCGATATCACGGTGGCGCGGCTCGGTGATCCGGCCAACCGCGAGATTCTGGCAAGCGGCGGCATCCCCATCGCGGGCGATATTTTTGATCAAATGCTGGTACGCCACAAACTGCCCTATCACTTTGGGGAAGGCACCCATTACACCGGGGATCGCGGCCAGCGGCGACCGGTCCCGGCCAATTTCTTCGACGCTTTCTCCGACTGGCAGGAATTGCTGGAACTCAACAAGCCGGACATCCTGGACTACCTGGACCGCCTCCGGGAAACGTCCGACCGCCAGCGGCGCATTGACATGCTGATCGCCCTGATCCGCAGCAGCTACAGCCTCAAGATGTTCGACGCGGTGGAAGCGGCCAAACGTGAACTCTCCTCGACCATCAACGCCCGTATTCTGCTGGATGGGCCGGGTTTCCGCGTGCATGAACTGGTGGCGCGGCAGGAATTCGAGCGCCTGATCGCGGCGGAAACCCAGGCTATCGCGGACGTGCTGGACGACGTGCTGACCCAAGCAGGACTGCGGCCCGACCAGATCGACGCCGTGATCCGCACCGGGGGATCGTCCCAGATTCCGGCCTTTATCGACCTGCTGGGGCAGCGCTTCGGGCCGGAAAAAGTGCGCGCGATTGACACTTTCAGCAGCGTCACGTCGGGATTGGGCATCCTGGGGCATCACCTGGCAACCGGCGCGGCGAATCTCAAATGCTACCGCCGCGACGAGTGGCATTACGGCACCCATCTCCGCGAAGGCAGCAGGCACGGCACCCCGCCGGTTGACCTGGACCTGATGAAAAAGTTCATCGACGTAGAGGAAAACCAGCCCGACGACGATCTGCGGCGCGTGTGCATCCTGACGGTGACGGACGCCTCCCGCGTGACCGCCACCACACAGCCGCGCCGCGCCTTCGATGGGACCGATCTCCTGTTGGACACCACACAGGGCGAGATGTTGCCCGGTATCCCGTTCGCCGCCGCGCCGGAGGACCGGGTGCTGCTGATGACGAGCGAGTACCGCTTTTTCCTGCGCGAAACACAGGCCATCGCCGACCTGGGCGAAATTGACCTCTCCCTGGCCGAATTGGAGGGATTTTTCAAGGACCAGTTCGGGCGCGAACGGCTTAGCGGCATGGTCCGTTGGGCGGATTTGTTGGCGGCGGAACGGCTGGCCCTGGTCAGCAGCGCGGGACAGGTCAAGGTGATGCGCGCTGATGCCCTGCTGCCCAGCCTGGACCAACTGCACCCCTACCGCCTGGATCACCTAAGCGGCGCGCCGGTCGCACTGGTCCCGGCGGACGCGGGCCGCGAACTGATCACCGTGACCAGTTCGGGCGGGGTTGCGCGGCTGAATCCAGCCAAACTGCGGATCGGCGCGCAGCGGTTGTTAAAGTTGCGCAGCAAAGAAACCGTAATCGGCGCGGTCAGTATGACAAATCCCGGCGATATGCTGTTGATGGCGGCCAACGGCTGCGGCGTGCGTATTCACACGCGAGCAATCCCCTTTGATGACAGCAGCACATTGGTCCTGGCGCGGCGCACCGTGCGCGGCTTCGCGGTCCTGACGCCCGGCGCGGATATCTGGGCCAGCACCACCCGGCGGCTAAGCCCGGTCGATGCCAGCGCTTTTCCTCTGAACACCCCTCAGCGTTTTCTCCACCTGAAAAAAGACGAAGAACTGGTCGGCCTGCACACCCTCTAATAATTCAGGTAGCGTTGGATATAAATTGCGCTACAATGAAAACATCTGGGTATTGATCGGGCGGGCAGGTGATTCATGTGGTTCGAGAAGCGCAAACGCAAAAACGACGAAAAACTCAAGCGGAAAGCCAAGCCCAAGCGCGACATGATCCGGGAGTTCCGGGGATTATCGCCCAAAGCGCAGCAACACCTGCGGGCGGCGCTGTGGGTCGTGGCGGCGCTGCTTTTGGTGATTGTGCTGTTTATCACCGGCACCATCGACCGGGCCAAAAGCGCGTATTACTGCAACCAGGGCTGGAAGGATCACAGCCGCGACCGCTACGGGGCTGCCATCGAGGATTACGACCGCGCGCTGAAATACAATCCCGATAACGCCGACTGCTACCAGCGGCGCGGGATGAGTTACGCCGAACTCAAAGACTGGGACGCGGCGCTGAGCGACTATGCCCGCGCGATTGAACTCAATCCCGACAAAATGGACTATTACGACTGGCGCGGCGCGCTGTATCTGCAAATCCAGGAGCCGGAAAAGTCCATCGCGGACTACGACCGGGCGATTGAACTCGATCCCGACCGCGCCCGGTTGTATTTCATGCGCGGGACCGGCTACGCGCACCTGCACGACCAGGACCCGGCGATCCGCGACTTCACCCGCTCAATTGAGCTAGACCCGGATCAGAGCGATTCCTATCACTGGCGGGCGATGGCGTATGCGTATTTGGGGGAAGTCGATCTCGCGTTCGCGGATTTCGCGCAGGCGTTGGATCATGATCCGTCCGATCCGGCCCGCACCTACTACGAACGCGGCGTGTTTGCGGCCAGCATCGGACAGACCGAACTGGCACGGCGCGATCTGCAACAGGCCATCGAGTTAGGTCATCCCCAGGCGGGGGTGAAATTGTCGGAGTTGCGGTAAGGATAATTCATGTTAGCCCCTCCCTAAATCCCTCCCCGCAAGCGGAGAGGGACTTCAAATCCGCGTGCGCGTTACGCACAAACCCCCTACTCCGGCAGGTGATCCGGCGGCGGCGTGTCGGACGGTGACGGGGGTGGAACATCTTCCGGCAGGCGATCCGGCGGGGCGCTGGATTTTCGCCCGCGCTGCAAAAGCATGGTTTTACCGATACCCGGTTCCCACTCGTCGGCCAGCGCGCCCGTTACCCGCGTGAGTTCCAGCCCGCCCAGGTTGCGGGCGATCACTTCCAGCATATGCGGCTGCACCCACGTCACGGTATCGACCTGGACCGCCACCGCACCCGCTTCCAGAAAATCGCGCGCGTCGTCCGCCGAGTGAATGCCGCCTGATCCGATCACGGGAATCGATACGAATCCGGCCACCTGCCCGACCGCGCGCAAACACTGCGCCTTGAGCCAGGGACCGTAAATCCGCCCACCGACCAGTTGGCCCGTTTCAGGATCGCGGGCCGTGCCACGCGGCGGCGCAGCAACCACCAATCCGCCCGCGCCCGAATCTTCGGCGGCGCGGGCCAGCGCCACCGCGTTATACAGCGGCAGCCGGACCAACAACGGCAGTTGGGCGCTTTCCTCGGCGGCGCGGACCAGATCGGCTACGTCGTCCTCACTGGCCTGATCGTGCAAACCCAATTCAACGCCGCTCACGCCTTCGACACGATCCAGCAGACTCATACAGCGGACTACTTCGCCCGGCGTGGTCGCCACCACATGCACGATCACCGGGGCGAGACTGTTCGCCCAGCGCGTGCCGTACTGCTTGACGATCCGCCGCAAACCGGGATTGGGCAGGCCGGTATGCACCAACACGCCCGATGGCAGCGGCACGACGCGCGGCCCGCGCGCCACCTCGCGCGGCTTCCACGTCACGGGATTGGTGACAATCGCGCCCAATTTGGAGAGATCGATCACGCCCTGGTAGGCGGACCCGTCCAGGCCAAAGGTGCCCGCTGCGGGCACCACGGGCGATTCAACGGCCAGGGTCGTTTTTCCGGTTCGAGTCAGTTCGATCATGAGGGTGTGTACCTTAGATTCTGGGACAGTTTGGGATCGTCAGGCGCTCATCAGCATACTGAAGACAGGCGGAGAAAGCAAACGGCCAGGGGTGGGTAGGGGCGTATGGCATACGCCCCTGGGGAAAAACGCGAATTAACCGGGCAGCGAGGCCAGCACCGTCAGCACGATCAGCATCAGCACCGCGATAGCCGTCAGCATCCCGTAAAAAATGCAGTTAAGCACCCAGTCATTGATCGTCAGATCGTAGTAGGTCTGGTATGGGTTCAGTGAACGCGGCAGCCGCATGTCAAATTCACGCGCCGTCAGCGGGCGTTTCAACCGGACGTGCGTATCGCTGAATTTTTCGGCCAGCGTCCACCCGGCCAATGATTCCCGCTTCAGCATCGCCATGAGGTGTTGTTCCGACGCGAATTCGCCATTCGGAGCCGTGACCATCTTGTATTCCCAGTCATTGGAATATTGAAACACGACGTTCCCCCTTTCTCCAAGAGGGCCTAACTGGTTGGGTTAGCCATTAGCATATAGCCTTCAGCGTTCAGCATTCAGCCATCTACTAAAAACCAACTCTATTATCCCCCGCCCCCCTCAGAATGGTTCCCCTAATTACCGGGGGTCCGAGGGCGGGCGGAAGCGCTGCGAAAATTACTCGGGTGAGTGTGAGGAAAATGTGAGGATGTAGGGCGACAAGTTGGTACATGTTGGCGGAAGTTTGCCGCCGGTTGAAGGGGCAATTCATGAATTGCCCCTATCGGGCAGGGCTGAACCCCCCCCCTTTGAGAATTCGCGTTTACTGAGTGTCGTAACGCATTACTGTAGCTCTAAGACGCTCCGCATATTGGTATATGTCATCAATCCGTTCAATCGAAACAGTTTCTTCGCTTTTATCCTCGTTGATCAGCCCTATATGCTTCTGTGATGTATTGAAACGCAGGCGGCAAATGGGCTTACGGTTATTATCATCGAGCAAAATACCACAATAACTACGAACATCGCGCATTACAATACGACCAGGATCAACCGTTTCTCGGAGAATGGACTTCACGACATAGTATCCATCCAATTCTTCTTGAGTGGTTTCGATCCTATTATCTGTCGACTCTATTTCTTCTATTGGTTGTTCCGTTTCTTCCGGGGATACGGCTACCGCTGGTTCAGCCAGAGTTTCGGCGTTAAGAGCAGATTTAAGGCGATCTTCAACACGACGACTTACAAAGGCCCGAAATGCCTTACGAGTTATTTCGGTAAATTCATCTAAGACAGGTTGGGTGAACCGACGAGAATACACCTCTTTGGCAAAATGTCGTACAAATGCCTCGGAAGGATCGCTAAATTCTTTCGAGATAAGTTCAATTATCTGGCGCGTATACTTGAGTTCACCCGCTTTTGAAACAATGCTCTCCACATCGAACGCGCTATTTGTGAACTTTTTGAGTTCACTCACTATGTTATCGTCGAAATCCAAGAGGTTGAACACAAAAAAAGGTGTCGAATCCATCTTGTTAGGGGCTTCCAGATCAGAATGAAAATGATAGATTACTCCATCAGTCAAGATGCCAAACCGCGCTTCAGTGACAGAGAAATAACGGTACAACTGAGATGCGTGTTCTTTGCTTAAATTGGCACCACAACTCTTGACTTCAAAAAGTATGATCGGCTTGCCATCTTTGAGAATGGCATAGTCCACTTTTTCACCCTTTTTAGTGCCGACATCTGCGGTAAATTCTGGTACAACTTCCGTTGGGTCAAAAACGTTGTACCCCAACGCATTGATAAAAGGCATAACCAGTGCGGTTTTTGTGGCTTCTTCAGTCTCAATATGCTCACGTTGTTTTGGTACTCTAGCCGCTAATTCGCGTATTTTATCTACTAAGTCCATCATTGTCCCTCCTCAGTAGAACGATTGACTCAAGTATGATAACAACTTGCAAACTACATTGTAACACAAGTTTTTGTAACAATAAATTTGTTTTTTCCTATTAAATCTCTTATTTAATCTCACTTCATTATAAAATTTAGCAATGGAGGGCGATCTATCTCGCCCCCTGCCAATCAAAATCAGTGCCGTCGATCAGGCGGCAGGACTCGCCCGCCTGCACGTCATACAGGAATAACCCGCTGTTGCCCCAATACGCCAGCAGCGAACCATCCGGCGACCACGCCGCCCGGTTGTAGTTCCAGATTGCATCACGAGAGAGAACATGAGCCGGAGTCTGTCCGTCGGCATTCACCAGCCATTCCTCAAACCATGTGGAATCATTGTTCTGCATAAGAACGCTGAAAAATACCCGGCTGCCATCCGGCGACCATTCCGCGTAAGTGATCTGCGAATCGTACAACCGGGTCGTTTGGCCGGATTCCAGGTCGGCCACGTACAACCCCGGCAAATCATCCACCGGGGCGGAAAACA
>JAFGTJ010000246.1 GCA_016934195.1 Anaerolineae bacterium
ATATGAGCAGGATACAAAAATAGGATGGCGACTGAAAAGAGCGATATTTGATACACCGAGAGGTTCTAAAGCTCACTCTTTTCTAATTTTGTGCCACGACCTTACCCGCTCTGAAATGAATTGTCGCTTATTTTGCACAAAATTTAGGTAACTTAATGCGTATACCCCTGGCCCCTCCCCACGTTGTGGAGAGGGGGAAAACGGCGCGACCTGCTCCCCCTTTCTCCGCTTGCGGGGAAAGGGGGCCAGGGGGATAGGGGCTAACTCACGATCACGTTATCCTGTAGCCCTCCCCCATTCCCCGGTGTGACCGCCATCATCCCGGCGCGTGATCGACGTCATGCCGTAAGGTGACGGCGGGCCATAGGGCGCGGCGCGGCGCGGTGGTAGAATGAATACGGCACAACAGGAAACCAGCCGGGAGCGCCCATGAACACCAGCACGAACGCCAGCACGAATGTGATCGAAACCCACAACCTGACCAAAATTTACGGCAGCAAATACATTGCCCTCAACGGCGCGGATTTGACCGTGCCGCAGGGATCGGTGTTTGGGCTGGTGGGACCCAACGGCGCGGGCAAAACCACTACCATCCGGCTGCTGTTGGGGCTGCACAACCCGACGGCGGGCCGCGCGCTGCTCTTCGGGGAACCGATGACGCCGAACGCCGTTCACCTGCGGCGGCGGATCGGGTTTCTGCCCACCAACCCGCGTTTTCCCGGCGATATGACGCCCATTACCTACCTGGATTTTGTGGGCCAACTGTCCGGCCTGCCCGCCGAAGTGCGCAAACCCCGGTTAGCGGCGCTGCTGCGCGCGGTGGGGCTGCTGTCGGCTTCGTCGCAAAAGGTCAAAAGTTTTTCGACCGGCATGACGACCCGCTTAGGGATCGCGGCTTCGTTGATCAACGACCCGGAACTGCTGATCTGGGACGAACCGACGGCGGGCCTTGATCCTGAAGGGCGCAAATACACTATCGACCTGATACAAGAACTGGGCCAGACCAAGACGATCCTGGTATCGTCCCACAACCTGGGCGATATCAAGCTGGTGTGCGATCACATCGGCATCCTGAGCGAAGGCAAGTTGATTTTTAACGGGCCGCTGCGCGAGATGACGCGCTTCACCCGGTCCAGCGCGATTGAACTCACGCTGGACGGCGACCTGGACGCGCTGTGTACCCGGCTGGACGAGTCACCGCCGCCGGTCCGGTGGACGCGCGAACGGAACGCGCTCCGGCTGCACTTTGAGGACGAAACGCGCATCGCGGCAGGTCTGGCGGCGGTCCTGGGGATGATGGTGGACTCCGGTACGACGCTGCTGGCGATCAATTCGCTGCATGACGAAATGGTAGACGCATTTATCCGGTTGTTAGAAGAGGAACGGGGACATGGCTTCTCTCGCATCCTACGCGCTGCCCAAACGGGCGATGGCGTTCCGGGCGCTGTTGACGAACGACCTCCACACGATGGTTAACTCCTGGGCGGTGCGCATCTGGGCGATCCTGGCCGCGATGCAGGCTATCGCCACGCTGCCGCTCTCCATGAACGAAGAAACGCCCGCCCAGGCGCTCGCCAACGTCTTAGGCGTTTATCCGGTGATCTGGAGCACGTTCATCGTCATGATCAGCGCCGGGGCAGTGTCGTCGGAATCCGGCGTGGTGGCGGACAGTATTCTGAGCAAAGCCGTCACGCGCTACGAGTACATCCTGGCGAAAATGCTCGCGCGGCTGCTGACGGTATTGGGCGTGTACCTGCTCGTCGCGCTGCCGTCGGCCTTCCTGGTCAACCGTTACGCCGAGAGCGGCGAGATCGCCGGGGGTGGAATCGCGTGGGCCATCGGCCTGATCGCGCTGGTGATGGCGCTGTTGACCAGCCTGTCGGTCACGTTCAGCGCGCTCTTTAATCGGACGGTCGTGGCCGTGATGGTGGCATGGTTCCTGTGGTATCTGGTCGGGGGCATTTTCGCCCTGATCGAGTTGGAGCACCTCTCGCCGCTGCATATCGTGGACAACCTGCCCGCCGTCATCCAGGGCGATTATTCGGCGGTGGATCGCTGGGAAACGCTGGGCGTGTTTGGACTGGCGTGTACGGGCGTGATCGCGCTGGCGGTGAGCCATTTCGCGCGCAAGGATTTGTAGATCGCGCAGATCGCCGCCGGGGGCTGAAGCCCCCGGCGATTCTCGGATTACACAAGAGCGCGTGTTACCACATCTTGCGCCAGTGCTGGCCCCGGTAGACCTCCGTGAACCCAATCGAGTCGTACAGCGCGTTAGCCGGAACCGCGTCCCCGGTTTCGACCGTGATTTCCGCCGCGCCCAATGCCTGGACCCGGCGCAGCCCCTCAAACATCAGCGATTGGCCCAACCTCTTGCGGCGGTGATCGGGGTGCGTGCAAACCGGCTCGAACAGCGCGCGGCGGTTGTCCTCGTCATAGACCAGGCCCACCAGCGCGGCAAACGATCCGTCCGGCGCTTCGGCCACCAGTTCCAGATCGTGCCGGAAGCCCGGAGCCAGCCGCGTAAACGAGCGGTATTCCCCGGCATTGTGGAACGTGCGGTTAAAGGCCGCGTTGAGGATATCCGCGATCCGCTGGCAGTCGTCCTCGTCGCCGGGGCGCGTATTGCGCAGTGTGTAGCCGTCCGCTAGCGGGCGCGTGGGCAGCGGCCTGTCACCAAACCACATCCGGCGCAGCACCCAGGTCCAGCCCGTTTTTTCGTAACCGCGATCTGCCAGCAGGCGGAGGCGCGGCGCGTCGTAATCGTAAACGAAGAAATGGACCTGCCACTGTGGGGTTTCATGCCCCTGATCATCCCGGATCGGTTCAGTCTGGATTGGTGCAGCCAGATGGTCCTCGGCCCACGCGATCATGTCGGCCTCGATATCGGACCGGTAGTCGGGGTGAATTTGCAGGGCGATCTCGCCGCCGCTCCCTTCGGGATGGGCCGCGCCGACGATCTGCCCGCTGCTATTTTCCCACAGCCGGATCGTTTGCTCCCACTGCGGTTTCCAGGACGGATCGGCGTCGTAGTAGCGCCAGCCGTCCCAACGGCGAATTTCCCAGTTGAAGCCGGGTCCCGTGACCGGGTAGGTGTCGATCAGCAGGCGGCGCACCGCCCGCACGTCGTTATCGTCCCGCATAAACCGGGACGTGATGGTATTGTTGTAACCTGTCATGCTATATCCTCCTCTGGTACGCATCGATCAAAAAACCGCAGGCGGTGCGCCTGCGGCCAGTGTCAATGGTGAGTCCGCGTAAGGGGATATAGGGTTGAGATCAGGGACCAGCAGGCGCGCTGCGACAGGCGGCACGGCCGGTTGGGGCACCGCTCAAACCACTCTGTCGCCGTCAGATTCGCCTACTGAACCACCTGCAATTCCTTTCCTAAAACCTGCCGGTAGTATACGTGACGTGTCCCGTGCTGGCAAGGGGAAATTGGGGCGAAAAAATGCACCACACAGACACAGAGGACATGGAGTTTCTTTCTCTGTGCGCCCCGTGTCTCTGTGGTGAAAAAGATTTTTGCCCCCACATCCGACTACGCCCCTGACAGCGCGCATTAAAACGGGCACAGGCCCGCCGCGCGGCTCGCCAGATAACCATCCAGTTCGTGGTTGCCCATGAAGTCGAAGATGGA
>JAFGTJ010000247.1 GCA_016934195.1 Anaerolineae bacterium
CTAAAAACTTCCGGCTCGCCGTATCCCACGTTGCAGAACCCACATTTGCCATAATAACAGCCGCGCGCCGTTAATAACGGCAGCACCAGCCGGGGGGCCAGATAGCGATCCAGGGGCAGTCCATCGAAATCCGGCGCGGGCAAAGCCTGGATTTTTTCCTGCGGTTTGCGCGCATTCACTCGAATCCTGTCACCATCCCGATAAATCAGATTCGGGATGTGTGACAGATCGCCGCTGCCCGCGACAGCTTCGACCAGTTGCAGCAGTGGTATTTCACCATCAAACACAACGGCGCTGTCGAACAAATTGAAGATAGCCGGAGCATCGGGCAGTTGCTCCCGCAGCATAGTGATATGCGGGCCGCCGACGGTGACATGACAATCCACCCCGGATTCTTCCTTGATCAGATAACCAAGCGTCATCCCGGCCAGCATTTGTGGCATAGACGGGATCGAAATGCCCACTACGTCCGGTTGTTCGCGCCGGATATCGTCCAGAATGCCGTGCCGGAAGATGTCCAGAAAGATATTGTGCTGTTCGTCTCTGACCCCCATCAACACGCCCGCGCTGCTATCGACCGGATACGCGGCGATATAGCTCTGCAAATGCAATGAGGCGGGATAATAGAGCAGTGATGCTATTCTCAAACACTGGATGATCGTTTCAAACGCAGCGAACCCGGTCGGGCCATCAAAAAACTTCTCGCTGCGAAGAATCCACTTGGCCCGCTGCACATTCCCGGCAAGACGCGGACCTTCCTTGAGCGCCCAGAGAATTTGTTCGCGGCGGGGATGACGGGGTTTAGAAGGTCGCTTCTTCGCCGTTGATCCATAATCGCGCCGCAAGTGAGATAGTGCCTTCTGCATGTACCGGGGGGTGAGTATGTCATCGAAAATTTCAGCGTTCAGATCGCGCTGAATGACCTCGACTCCGTGCATCCGCAAGTAGGCGGTCAGCGTCGGCAGCGCCAGATGCGGCATACTGGGGGTCCAATTAGGCGGAAAAAGCAGCATGATTTTCATAATAATTTATCGTCCCGGTTTATCTATATGGTTCTATACATAGTGTTGGCTGCGCGTATCCAAACGCCCCCGGCTAACTTCCTAACGACAATTCCTCTGAAAAGTGACACGCGGACCAATGACCGGGCTTTACTTCGCGCAGCAGCGGCGGTTCAGCTTTGCACTGTTCTTTGGCATACAAACAACGTGGGTGAAAATAGCATCCCGGTGGCGGATTCGCCGGGTCGGGCACTTCACCGATGAGTGGGACGTGTTTACGTTTCGCTCTCGGATCAGGCGTGGGCGCAGAAGAAAGCAGCGCTTCGCAGTACGGATGCTGAATATTGTTGAACAACTCCTCGGTGCTGGCAATTTCAACGATTTTACCTACATACATCACCGCGACCCGGTGGCAGAGATGCCTGACGACGCTCAGATCGTGCGAGATAAACAGGTAGGTGAGTTGGAACTGCGCCTGCAAATCCTGCAACAAATTCAAAATTTGCGCCTGGATCGACACGTCAAGCGCCGATACCGGCTCGTCACAAATGATCATTTGCGGATTAAGCGCCAACGCGCGGGCAATACCAATCCGCTGGCGCTGGCCGCCGCTAAAGGCGTGCGGATAACGGGACATGTATTCCGGGCGCAACCCAACCAGTCCAAGCAACTCGGCAACCCGGTCGCGCAGCGCGCCGCCCTTCAGCACATCGTAATTATGCAGCGGTTCGCCCACAATTTGCTCTAACGTCATGCGCGGGTTCAACGATGAATATGGGTCTTGAAAGATAAGCTGGATATTGCGCCAGACATCGCGCAGTTCCTCGCGGTTTAGCAGCGCCAGATCGATCTCGCCTTTATCGTTATCCCGGAAGATAATAGACCCGTCCGTCGGCGTCTCGGCCCGCAGAATGGTACGCCCGGTCGTCGTTTTACCGCACCCGCTCTCACCGACCAGCCCCAACACTTCGCCCCGACTGATAGTAAAATTCACCCCATCGACCGCTTTCACATAGTTTGTCACCCGTTTGCCCAAGATTCCCCGGTTATAAATCGGGAAGTGTTTCTTCAGGTTGCTGACATGCAGCAGGGTGTCATTTTGTGTTGTCATGAAGGTTGCTCCGTCCGTGAAAGTTGTGGATTAATCTCGTGGGCACGGGCACATCTGGACCAATGCTGTTCGCCGATCTGGAGAAGGGCTGGATTCGCGCACTTGCCAGGATCATAATGCCTGCACCGGGGATGAAATTTGCAGCCATCCGGCATATTCATCGGGTCCGGCACGTTGCCTTCGATAGTTTCTAACCTATCGAGCTTTATATCATGGCGCGGAATCGAACGCAGCAGCGCCTGAGTATAGGGATGAGCCGCCTTGTAATAAATCGTGTCCACGTCGGCCACCTCTGCCTCTTCGCCCAGGTACATCACCACCACATGATCGGCCACTTCCGCAATGACGCCGAGCGCGTGCGTGATAAATATAATCGCCATGCCAAATTCCTGCTGGAGATCGCGCATCAGGTTCAGGATTTGCGCTTGTGTGGTCACATCCACTGCCGTTGTTGGCTCATCAGCGATCAGCAGTTTGGGATTGCACGATAACGCCATCGCAATCATGACCCGCTGGCGCATCCCGCCGCTTAGTTCGTGGCGGTAGCGAGTGAGCAAGCGTTCCGGCTGCGCCAGCCCTACGCGCGCCAACAATCCAACGGCGTGCGCGGCGGCATCTTGTTTGCTCATATCCATATGCAGCCGGATCGCCTCAATCATCTGGTTGCCAATGGTATGCACCGGGCTGAGCGACGTCATCGGCTCTTGAAAGATCATGGAAATTTCGCCCCATCGAATCCGGCGAATTTCCGCGCCATGCGGATCGAGTTTGGCGAGGTCGATGGGGGTATCGGATTGCCCATAATAATTAATCTCACCGGATACAATCCGCCCAGGGGGACGAACCATATTCAAGATGGCGCGCGCCGTTACGCTTTTTCCACAACCGCTTTCGCCCACGATACCCAGGGTTTTGCCGCGCTCGATCTGGAAACTGACACCGCTGACCGCCCGAACTATGCCCTCGGTGAGGAAAAAACTGACGTGCAGGTCATTGACTTCTAACAATACGTCGGACATCGATGTTAGCTCCTAGCGGCTGAAGGGATCGGCGGCATCGCGCAAGCCATCGCCCAAGAAGTTAAACGCCAACACGGTAAGCACTACGGCCAATCCGGGCAGCAGCAGCCAGGGGGCCAGCGCTACGGTGCGAATATTTTGAGCCTCTTGCAGCAGCACCCCCCAACTGACCACCGGCTGCCGCAGTCCCAACCCCAAAAAACTGAGGCCGGTTTCGGTCAGGATGATGCCGGGCACGGATAGGGTCAGCGAGGCGATAATGTGGCTGGTAAACGAGGGGACCATATGCCGCAAGATGATACGGAGATCGCGCGCGCCGCTCAACCGGGCTGACAGCACGAAATCCTCGGTGCGCAGCGCCAGAAACCGTCCGCGCACCTGCCGCCCCAACTCCGTCCAGCCGATCATGGATAGAATGATCGTGATACCGAAATAGCGCCGTATCTGCGACCAATCCGAGGGAAGCGCGGCGCTCAATGCCATCCACAACGGCAGGCCGGGAACCGACCGGATAAATTCGATGACGCGCTGGATAATGTTGTCAGTCCAGCCGCCGTAATAACCCGATATACCACCCAGCACAATACCCAGTGTGAGGCTTAAAAAGACGGAAACCAACCCAATGGAGAGCGAGATTCTGGCTCCATAGAAAATCCGTGACAGCATGTCGCGGCCCAGGCGGTCAGAACCCAGGACGAAAATCTTGTCGCTGCCTGCTTCTTCGCCCAAACCAAACAAATGAATATCGGTTTCTATAAAACCCAGTAACTTGTATGGCCGCTCTCTCACGAAAAAATGCACCGGATACCAGACGGACTTATCTTTTTCATACGTGATGCGCAGCGTTTCAGGGTTTTTATGCAGGATCAAGCCATGAACACCGGGTCGCAGCGTAAAGTTGCCGTCCTCATTGATGAAACTGACGTACATCGGCGGGACAAATTTATGCTTGGCATCAAAGGCGTTCGGATCATAAGGACTGATGAAATCGGCAAACAGCGCGATAGTGTAAAAAATAATGAGCAAGATGCCACTGAAAACGGCCACGCGGTGTTTGCGAAATTTCCACCACATCAACTGGCGCGGCGTGGCGACTGCGATCTTTTCTTTTTCCGGTTCTAAGATGTCAGCATCCAGTATAGGTGATAATTCTGAATTAGCCTTCTGGCCTCTTTGTTCAACGTTAGCCATGCCATGCGTCCTTATTCGAGCCGAATACGCGGGTCAAAAACAGCCAGTAAAATATCCGAGATCAAGGTTCCGATCACCGTGAGAATGCTCAGAATCATCACAATTGCCCCGGCCATAAACATATCCTGTGACAAAAGCGCTCTTAGCAGCAGCGGGCCAATAGTGGGCAGATTCAAGACGACGGCGGTGATGAGAACGCCCCCCACAATCTGCGGCAAAGCGTAGCCTACCGTGCTGATAAATGGATTCAGGGCCACGCGAACCGGGTACTTCCAGACCAGCCGCCATTCTGTCAGCCCTTTGGCGCGCGCCGTTTCGACATACGGTTGGTTAATTTCGTCCAGCATATTGGCGCGCATGGTGCGGATCAATCCGGCGGTCCAGGAAGTGCCGACAATCAGCATCGGAATCCAGAGATGGCTCAATAAATCTATAAATTTGCCGATGCTCCAGGGCGCATTTGAATATTCAGGAGAATAGAGGCCGCCGACATTTTGTCCGAAGACGGACCATCCAATCCACATCAATACCAGCGCCAGCAAGAAATTGGGAATTGCCAGCCCCAGGAATCCTATAAAGGTGAACAGGTAATCCAGGATCGAGTATTGATGTGTCGCAGAATAGACTCCAACGGGGATTGCCACCACCCAAACAAACAGAATCGACGAGAGGCCGACCATCACCGTCAGGCCAATCCTATCCCACAGCAACATGCTGACCGGCACCCCCCACTCCATCGACCGTCCGAAATCGCCATCCTGTATAATGCCGCGCATCCACTTATAGTATTGGACGAACATCGGTTCACCCAGGCCGTAGCGCTCGCGCATCGCTGCGATCTGTTCTTCCGGCACGCGCTCGCCCATTTCGCGCAGATTAGCCATATAGGTCGTCAGAAAGTCGCCGGGGGGAAGCTGGATGATCACAAAACTGACGATTGAAATGACCCAAATGGTTGCCAGGGCCGCGAGTGATCGGCGCATAAGAAACTGAAACATAGTCGTTGTGTCCTAACTAGCTGCCTACCCACATGGGTATTTCAGCGAGGGCCAATTTCTGAAGCAGGGGGAATTATCTCCCCCTGCCGTGTCAGATTCGCTTAGGTGCTATGACCGGATGAAGAACTGCTTCGGGCGCGCGATGCCGACGTTGCGCATCGTATCATCGTTGATGAAGCCGCTGCCCACATTACCCACATAATTCTTCACAATCACCGGGGCCGGGTCCTCACCCACCGTACCGATCATGTATGGGTGTTCCTTGTGGATATCCATTATTTCCTTGAACAACGCATTGCGAGTCGCTTCGTCCGGTTCCTTCTGGACCTGGTCCCAGAGTTCGGCGATCCGGCGAACCGGGTGATCAGCCGGTGGTTCAAGGACAAAAGGCCGGTCGGTCGTACCGTCACCGTACACGATATCGGCCATGTAGATCGCGTAGTTCGGTGCCCAGCAGCCGTCATCGATAGTGCCGGTGTAACGGCGCGGATCGCCCATCACCACCGAGCTGCGGTCAACCGGCCAGACGCCGATCTCGATGTCGCCCGCCCGATTCCGTTCTTCGAGAAGTGAGCGTTCGAGCACCTGCTGGCTGATCTGGATGCCGATGGCTTCCCAGTATGACGTCACGACCTGGACTTCATCGGGATTCATGTTGCTGAGCGCTTCGGAGTAGGTGATCGTAAAGGCCAGCCGTTCTCCGTCCGGGCGCAGCCGGTAGCCGTCGCCGTCACGCTGATCGTAGCCCAGATCATCCAACAATTGGTTAGCGCGATCTGGATCGTATTCGATCCATTTTGTCTCGAATTCGGGATCAAAGTTCGGGGACCCGCTCACGGGTGACGCCTGGCGCGGTTCCAGCAGTCCACTGTAAACCAGTTCGTTCAGTTCTTCGCGGTTGATGGCAATAGAAAGCGCCTCGCGGAATTCCGCCACATCGAAGACGGCGCGAATCGCGGGATCAGGGTGGCTGATATTCGGGTGGAAGGCGTTGGTGGTGGCCGATTTCCAGGTCACGACTTTGTAGTCGCCCGCTTCTTCGTTTTCCTTGAAGAAGGTGAAGTTGGCCGACGACACATGGCGCTGCTGCATATCAATCAACCCCTGTGCAATCCACAGGTTTAGGGTTTCAGTTTCCTGGAACAGCGCGTGCGACATTCCATCGATGTAGGGCAGTTGGTTTCCTTCGGTATCAACCGCATGGTAATACGGGTTGCGTTCCATGACCCAGGGATCGTCCAGCGGCGAGTTGAGCGAGCGCCAGGGGTTAATGACCGGCAGGTCCGGGTTGCGGAAGAAGAAGTTGATCGGGCCGCGCGCATCGCCTGGACCGGATTCGTACCACAGTTCCTGCCAGGTTGTAACGCCGTTGGCGGCCATCGCCGCATCAATCAACGCCTGGTCAGCGGTATCGGCATCACCGAGGAACTTTTCGAGATAGTGCTTCGGGGCAGCCATCGACGGACCGGCGATCATGCCCATGGTGTCATTGCCGAAACGCAGGACAAACAGGGGATTGGGCGTGCTGAACGACACCTTCCAGGTGAGTTCATCGATCACTTCAAGCTGCATGATGCCTTCATCGCCCTCGCCGGTCAAACCGACTTGCAAGGGACCAGGCCGGGTATGCAACTGCGGTATGAAGATTTTGTCATAGTAGAACTGGACATCTTCAGTGGTGAACGGCATCCCGTCCGACCATTTCAGCCCTTCGCGGAGCGTGAAGACATACTCGCTGGCGTCTTCGTTCTGGCTCCATTCGGAGATATAGTTCGCTACCAGGGTGGCATTTTCGGGATCGGGCGCGTCCCACTGAATGGCGCCTTCCTCACTGAGCTTCACCGGTCCCCAACGATCCGACAGGCCCTTAAAGGCCCGGCGCAGCGTACCACCATACTGTCCAACCTCGTGGGTGGGCGTGATGACACGCGGGTTAACCGGCAGACGCTGTTCAACCGGCGGCAGATCGCCTGCCGCAACCAGATCCGCCAGCATGGGCGCTTCTTTGTACATACCCTGGCGAAGAGGCGCAGCCGATGTCACAGGCACGTTGCGGGCAGCAACTACCGCCGCAGCCGCCGCAGCCGATGCCTTCAAAAAATCGCGGCGTGAAAGACCATTCTTACCCATAATGTTTATTCTCCTTCTAGATAGTTATTATCGAACATTCCTCAAGGCAACCTTTTTCGATTTTTCTCATCACCTCTCTCTCATAAAAAAGAGTCGGTACGGCCTATAAAAGAACGAGCCGGGTCAGTTATGAATTCAGTTATAAATATCGAAGCTCGGTTTTTCTTTATGAACTCCGGCGGTCATCATGGCTTGAAAAAACATAGGCAGCCAGTAATCGTATTTGTCAACCGTTGCGCCCTGAGCTGTCATCGTGATCTGGCGAGTTTCGTGATAAAACACCCGCCGCCAGCATTTGCGCGTTTCGCCATGATCTTTATCATGATCGAGAAAAGCATATTTAGCTTCGAGAATCAGCAGGCGGCCTGCCACTTTTTGATCGCGGTGGTCAATCTGTACTTCCGGCAGTTGTTCAATCGCCCCAAAGAATCCTTCAGCCACCGAATTGAGATCGTCAGCAGTCACGGGGATACCCAGGTCTTTGAGTGATACAGCAAACACAGTCAGGGGATCGTGCGCGTCGGGGCCGTAAATGTCGCCTTCGCTGCCATCCGGCCATGCAAAGCGATGCCAATCCATCGGCGTGAAAAACGAATAGTATTGGTGGCGATGCCAGGTCAGACCTTTAATAGCGGGGTACTGTTTCTGTGTTGGGCTTGCCATATGCCATACCTCAGAATTTTTATATAAAATTTTGATGTGAATAAATTTCGTATTTTTTACAAGCGCTTGCAATTTTTTTCAAAAAATTCGGCGCGGATAGGCGCTTAACTCACACCATACTACCACACCATATTTATCATACCATAAGTTGTACCGCCAATTGAAATCTTTCCTCACCAGGGCAACCGCATCAAACGCCCCTGTGACGCGATTGCCCTGGTTCTACTGTGTGTCTCTACTTATCAGATAGTAGGATCGTAGATTCGGAACTGACCGCTCAAGTGCAGCAGGCTCATCATATACAGCAGTCCGCTGTAGTACCGCCACTGCCCTGTCGGGAGTCGCGTGTTCCAGAATTCTTCGATAAATTCCCAGGCAATCGGCTCGCTGGCGGCCAGACTCGCAACGGCATTGGTGGCAACCAGTCCTTCTGAGTGCCAGGGAGTCAGCGATTCACTGCCGTCTATACGCCATTTGTCCGAATAGGTGTAGAGTCCCTGCGCGTAGAAAAACGCCTGAATGCGGTTGCTCTGCTCAATCTGCCACTCGTCGGCGGCAAACCACGCATAATCGACCGCGACATTCATCGCCACGCGATAGGCATCGGAGTAAAAGAACTGGCCGTAATCGCCCGAAAACTGCGGTTCACCGTCAAAGGTGGCGTAGTTGGGCATCAGGCCGGTTTCGGGATGCGCCGCGACATGGAAAAAGTCCCGGCTGGCTGCTGCCGCTTCGGTCCAGAATTCGTTATCTTCGGCGGCCCACCGCGCCCACAATTCGTAATAATGCGGCATATGATACGATGGATCCGTGAAACGCCCCTCGCGGCCCTTCGACGGCACAAATACGACCTGCTTATTTTCCGCGTTAAACAGATTCGTTGCAGCGGCCAGCGGATCGTCTTCGGTGTGCAGCATAGTGTGCAGAATCGCGTTGGCTTCCGCTTCGTAATCGAAAATACCTTCGCCGTTGCCCCAGCGCGCCGCTGCAAAAAACAGTGCCATCACGAACCACACTTCGCCGTCCGAGGCCGGGTTATCGTGAAGTTTCGAGCCGTCACGGTTGCAATGCCACGCGAAATACCCTTTATACGCGCCCGACTCGTTGTACATGTAGGTTTTGGTCCACTTCCAAATGCGGTTAAACTCTTCCTGCTTGTCGAGTTGAACCGCGATCATCATCCCGTAGGATTGGCCCTCGGAGCGGACATCAACGCTCCCGGTGTCAAAAATATAGGCCATGTCATC
>JAFGTJ010000248.1 GCA_016934195.1 Anaerolineae bacterium
CCGCCCCGGCTCGCAAGCTCTACAGCATACTTGCGCGTGACGGTATAATCCGGTGGCGGGAACATCTTTGCATCCAAAAACGCTGTAATCAACCGGACGAGGTTCCATGAATCGTATCCGCCCCATTGCTATTTGCGTATTTCGACACCGCAACCTGATTCTTGTTACGGAATACACCGATCCCCCCCCTGAGCCGCGCCGCTATTATCGCCCATTGGGTGGTGCAATTGAATTGGGTGAACACAGCGCCCAGGCCATCGTGCGTGAAATTCGGGAAGAACTGGGCGAGACTGTCACACATCTGCGGTTGTTGGGCACGCTAGAAAATATCTACACCATTCGGGGTAAGATAGGCCATGAAATTGTGCAGGTCTATGATGGACAGTTCCAAAATGCCGCGCTCTACGACCGGGTAGAACTTCGTGCCTGGGAAGATAACGGCGAGTGGCTGCACGTCCTCTGGAAACCGTTGAGTGATTTTGCCAGCGGCAATCTGCCCTTGTATCCCAATGGCCTCTATGACTTGTTACACGCTGCCCGGTAACTGGCGCTGTCGATTGGAATATTGTCCATCAGTGCAACATAAGAAAACGGCGCAGGGCCACCTAACCACCCTACGCCATTTCCCAGGAGAGAAAGAAACGTCCGTAACGGCTAACCGCCGCCCTTCACACCGCTGCTGCTCACGCTCTGAACGAACCACTTCTGGAACAGCAGGAACGTGATCAACACCGGGATCGTCACCATCGCCGCGTAGCCCATAATGCTGCCCCACTTGATCGGGGCCTGCGTCTGGAAAAAGTCCATCCCAACCATCAGCGGTTGGAATTCGTCGCCGCGTGTGACCATCAACGGCCACAGGTAGAACGACCAGAATTGCAGGAACTTCAGAATCGCCACCGTCGCAAAAACCGGGCGCGACAGCGGGACGATGATCTGCCAGTAAATCTGGAACGGCCCGGCCCCGTCCACATACGCCGCCTCGTCAAAGTCCTTCGGGATGCCGATGAAGAACTGGTAGAACAGGAAAATCGAAAACGGCTCGGCAATGAACGGCAAAATCTGGACGTGGTACGAATTCAGCCACGATCCGCTGATAATGTTGATGCTGAACGTTTCCGAAAACAGCCCGCCCTTGATCTCCAGCGAGGCATCCACCAGCAGGTACAGCAAAATCTCAAACGGCAGCGCGATCAGCAGCATCAGCGCGATCTGCAAAAAGCGATCCGATGCCGCCGCGAACAGGCGCGTATTACCGGCCACCGCCTGGAAATTCTCGATCATACTGCCGTGCAGCGCCTCGCTCGACGCGATATCGGGCCGGGTGCGCGCATAGATTTCCAGCGCCACCATGACCAGCCACACGATCCCGATCAGGGCAAACCACCCGATCACCAGCAGCACGTCCTGCCGGATCGCGCCGCTCAGCGTCACGCTTGCCAGATCGTCCGTGATCCCCATGCTGAACAACGCATCGCGCATCCAGTCATGAATGCCGCCATCGACGCGCAGCAGGTTCACCAGTCCCACGATCCCCAGGATTACCACCGAAATGACGATCCGCACGCTGATCGAGTCCTGGTCGGCCAGCATTTTACCAACCACCCGCCACACGATGTACAGCATCAGGCCCAACAGCAGCGCCGCGATCACCAGCGCCAGCAGCGTCAGGATCACGATCATGTCGTTGACCTGCATCATCAGCGGCACGGCGATGGCTTCCAGCGGGATGATGATCAGCGACACGATAATCGCCAGCATCACCGCCCGCCCGACCCAACGCAGCCGCGCCAGCACGTAAGCCGCCATACTGTTGACGAACAGCCCGCCGATCACGGTCAGCAGCGTGACGAACAGCGAGTTAAACGCCAGGTGCATGAAGCGCACCCGGTCGAATACGTCTTCGATATTGGCAGTGGTCAGTTGGCCCGGATCGGGGATAAACGCCTTGACACTCGCCAAATCCGCGATCACGCGGTCATTGGGCTTGAAGGCCGCCACCACCATAAAAATAATCGGAAACAGGAACAGGAATCCCAGCAGCGTCATCAGGCCATAAGCCACGAATCGCCGTATAATTTTACTCACGCGGGCGATGGTTTCCCGGCGCTGCGCCTCTGCCAATTGTCGTTGGTCTATTGTGCCAGTCGTCATGATCTATCCCCCTACTCCAACGCGCTCTCGGACTGGACGACCACCCGCTGTATGATCGAGATGATCAGCACGATGCCGACAAATACCACCGAAATCGCCGAGGCGTACCCGACCTCGCCCTGCGTCCAGCCGCGCCGGATCGCGTACCAGATCATGGTCGCGGTCGATTCTTCCGGCCCCCCGTCGGGCGTCATCACGTTCACCTGATCGAACAGCCGGAACGCCAGGATCGTCGTGGTCAGCACCACGAAGATCATCGTATTGCGCAGCATCGGCAGCGTGATATAGCGGAACTGCTGGACCATATTGGCCCCGTCAATCGAGGACGCTTCGTACAGGTCCTCGGAAATATCCTGCAACCCGGCCAGGAAGACGATCATCTGGAAGCCCACGCCCTGCCAGATCGACATGATTATCACGGCGGGCATCGCCATTTTTGAGCTTTGCAGCCAGTCGAATCCCTCCACCTGTCCGAACGTGACGAACTGGATCATCTCATTGATCAGCCCGAATTCGGGGTTATACAGGAAGCGCCACACGACGGCAATGATCACCATCGCGGTCACAACCGGGCTGAAATACATCGTCCTGAATACATTGCGATAGGGGAGTTTCTGGTTGACCAGGATCGCCAACAGCAGCGCCAGCCCGGTCTGGATAGGGACGACGACGATAGCAAAATAGAAATTATTGAACAACCCTTTCCAGAAGGTGGGGTCTTTGGCGATCACGGCATATTCGCTGCCGCCCACCGAAAAATTGCGCGCGATCTCGTAATCGCTCCACTTTTCCAGCCCCACGTCTTCCAGGCTGCGCTGCCGCCAGCGGAAAATCAGTTCCCCGCCCGAACAGACCGCCTCACATACCGCCAGACAGTCGGCGGGGTCCTGCGCGTCTACCTTGCAGCCGTTCTCGTCTTCGCACGCCTTGCATTCGGTCGTTTTGGCGCGGTACCAACCCGCCCCCGGCGCGCGATACGGCACATCATCCGGCACATCCGGCAGCTTAATCAGGTTGACACTCAACACGAGGTCGTAATTGCGATACCAGGGGTCCAGGCGGTGCGCGCCCGCCCCATCAAAGCGCTGGCTCGTCGTGCTCAAATCGATCCCGCGCACAAACGGCCAGATCATAAACAGGAACAGCATGACAAAAGCTGGTCCCCCCATCAGCATGGCGACCATAAAGTCGCGCCCACGCCGTCCCCCGAACAGTCTATAGTAGAACGTCTGCATAATATACGTCTGGCCTCCCCAAAAGTCCGGCAGGGCCGACTCATTTTAACAAAAGCATCACCGCAGAGGGCGCGGAGCGCGCAGAGGAGAGCAAAGCAAAAGAGTTTTTCTCATTGTTTCTCTTGCCTTTTTTGTCTCGGCGTACTCCGCGCCCTCTGCGGTAAAAATTTACTTTGAATGAATCAGCCCTGAGCATCCGGGGAGCATGATGCCTCCCCGGACCCGGTTATTTTACGTCAAACGATTATTGAGCCAGCGATTCGATCAGCGTGTCGATGGTGTCCACCGCGCCATCCAGCGAAGCCTGCACATCTTCGCCGCGCGCAATCGCGTTGATGGCATCCGACATGCCGGTCTGGATGGCGGGATACGCCGCCGTCGCCGCGCGCGGCACCGCCACGCCTTCGGCCAACTGCTGGTAGTAAATGTACATATCGCCGCCCTCAGCGAAGCGCTCATCAGCTTCCAAGACCGAGATTCGGGCCGGAATCGCGCCGCCAGCCGCGCTCATAGCCGCCATATTGTCGGGCTGCATCAGGTGTTCGATGAACGCCCACGCGCCGTCAGGATTCGGGCACGCGCTGGTGATGCTCCAGTTCCAGGAACCCATGCCCGTCACCGCGCCCGCGCCAAAGTCCGGCTGCGGGATCAGGACCAGATTGTCGCCCATCGCCTCTTTGTAGGTCACGTACATCCAGTGCCCGACGTAGCTCAACGGGACCCGACCTTCGATGAAGTCGGCATCGGGATCAACCGGCGTCGCGGTGGCATAGCCTTTTTCAAACAGGCCCTGGAACCACTCGCCAAACGCGACCGCTTCCGGCCCATTCAGCACGCCCTCTGCCGTATCCATCGTTTCCTTGTCGATGGTGTCGCCGCCAAAACTGCGAATCCAGGGGCCAAAGGCGTAGGAGTACCACTCGCCGGTATAGGTGAACTTGAAGTCGATCACGTAACCGTCTTCAGGGATAACCCCGGCCAGCGCGTCCATAGCCGCGTTGAATTCGTCCAGCGTCCAGGTATCTTCGATCCCTTCGGGGATGCGCACCCCGGCTTCTTCCAGCATGGCTTTGTTGCCCCAGATCGCCAGACCGCTGTCGAACTGACCCAGGCTCCACAGTTGGCCGTCTACCATACCCTGGTCGATGATCGAGGGCAGAATGTCGGCCAGCAGATCGTCGCTCGCATAGTCGTCCAGCGGGATCAGGTCGCCCGCGAACACGTAGTTGTAGACGAACGGCCCGTCGAAGTCCAGCACGCACGGCAGTTCGCCCGCCAACGCTGCGGCCTTCACCTGATCGTTGTAGCTCCCTTCGGGGACTTCCAACGGGGTGATCACATAATCCGCCGACGCTTCGTTAAACGCCGTGATCTGCGCGTCCAGCGCGTCACGTTCGTTGCCCTGCCCGCTGTGGAACCAGAGCGTCACTTCCTGCTTGTCCTGCGCCGATACGCCCACCGGCACCGCAATCGCGAGCACAATCGCCACCAAAACCAAAATCTTAAACGCCTTCACTGTAGTATCCTCTCAGATATCTAATCAACAATTGGGTCAAATCGGGTTGTGAATCGAGCCAGCATTCGTCGCTACACATCACCTCCTTTTTCAAGCGCGATTTTTCAGGCGCGGTTCGTTTTCGGAACCGTTTCCATAACAATTCAAAAAAAATTTATACCGTCGCGCGTTCCACAATTTCTAAGGGCAATTTAATCTGTTGGTTCTCCTGCCCCAGGTGCCCGGCGCTCAGCCAATCGAGCATATGCTGCGAAGCCAACCGCCCACTCTCGATCAGGTGTTGGCGCACCGTCGTCAGGTGCAAATAGCGCGCCGCCTGGATATCGTCAAATCCCATCACGGCCACGTCATCCGGCACGCGCAGCCCCATATCTTCCGCCGCCGCCAGCACGCCGAACGCCAGCATATCCATTGCCACGAAAAACGCGGTCGGGCGCTCGTTCTGGCTCAGAATTTCGCGGGCCGCCTGCCGCGCGGATTCCTGGTCCAACGAAACCAACCTGCACCACGCAGCATGGTAGGCCAGTCCCGCCGCTGCCAGCGCTTCCCGGAAACCGTGCATTCGGTGGCGGGTCGGCGTGAAGCCAAACGCGCTGTCGGTCACTTCCCCAATAAAGCCAATGGCGCGGTGCCCGTGCGCGATCAGGTACTCGGTTGCCAACCGCCCGCCGTCCTCGTTATCAATCACGATGCGCGGGTAGCGCTGAATAGTGTCGTTGTCCACTGCGATCAGCGGCAGATCAGGGTTCAGCAAGCGAAGGTCTTCGTCGTCAAAGCGCAGCGACAGCACGATCAACCCGTCGGCGCGGCGCTGCCCCACCAGGAACCGCAGCCGGTCCTGAAGCTGCGCCTGGGATCGGATACTGTACAGCACCAGGTCGTATTCCGAGTGGTCCAGCACTTCTTGAATACCGGATAACCGTTCCACAAACGAGGGATAAGTGAAGAACGGCGTCACGACCCCGATGGTGAAGGTCCTGCCACCAGAAAGCTGACGGGCGGCGGCGTTGGGACTGAAGTTCAGTTCGCGGATCGCGGCCAGCACCCGTTCACGGGTTTCCTCGCGGACCTGAGTGCTGCCGTTCAGAACCCGCGACACGGTGCCAATCCCGACACCGGCGCGTTTCGCCACGTCTCGAATCGTTGGTGTACGCATAAAAGTCTACTTACAATCAACATTAGTTTGTCATGGAACCGTTTCCGAATCCCATTTACATTATATGGAACTGCGAATCAAAAGTCAACCTGTTGTCGGAAACGGGGTCCACGAATGACCTGTTACTAACTTGGGATGTGTGCGTGAAAACGGCCTCACCCCCTAAAATCCCCGCGTATGCTGCGCATACGACCTCCAGCAGAGCGAGAGAGGGGGACTTGCATGTTTGCCGCTGCTTGTTTTCTCCCCCCC
>JAFGTJ010000249.1 GCA_016934195.1 Anaerolineae bacterium
CCTGTTGCTAACTTGGGATGTGTGCGTGAAAACGGCCTCACCCCCTAATATCCCCGCGTATGCTGCGCATACGACCTCCAGCAGAGCGAGAGAGGGGGACTTGCATGTTTGCCGCTGCTTGTTTTCTCCCCCCTCTCCATTTCGAATGGAGGCGCAACCTGCGGTTGCGTCGGGGCCGGGGGGTGAGGCCGTTTTTCAACCGAATTCGATACAGTACCCCCGGTAGCGGTACGCTGCCCCTGATGGTAGAATCTCTAGAGGTTACTATGAGGAGACTCCCGGTATGGACATCAGCCAGGAAATTTACGATCCGGTCATCGTGATCCATCTCACCGGGCGGTGGGACGCCAAGACCGCGCCCAATGTCGAGGATGTGGTATCGGCCCACATTGCGCCGGAATGCTGCATCTTGCTCGATCTGGCGGGTGTGGACTACATGTCCAGCGCAGGTTTGCGAACGCTGCTCCTGATGTATCGCGGCGTGAACGAGGTCGGGGGCTGTATTGCGCTCAGCGGCCTGTCGGATCGCCTGCAAGACACCATGTCCATCACCGGATTTCTACACCACTTCGACTGTTACGGCACAGTCGAGGATGGCTTGGCTGCTTTGAGGTCCTAGCGAGGTTCCTGGCTATTGAAACGGATTGACATCTACCCCACGCATCGCTATAACGGTTTCAAATTACGTCCCGGCCACCCGTACCCGTTCGGTGCAACGCTTGTACCGGGCGGCGTTAATTTTTCGGTCTTTTCCAGCCACGCGACCGCCTGCACCCTGGTATTGTTCCAGAAGGGCGCGCCGGAACCGATGGTTGAAATTCCGTTCCCGGACGAATTCCGCATCGGGAACGTGTTCGCCATGATCGTGTTCGATATTGGCGTGGAAGACACCGAATACGGCTTCCGCATGGACGGCCCCTGGAAACCCAAAATCGGCCACCGCTTCGATCCGTCCAAAATTCTGCTGGACCCCTACGCCAAAGCGATCAGCAGGCGCGACGTGTGGGGCGCGCGTCCCGATCCCCACGACATTTACCCGCACCGCGCGCTGCTGGTCTACGATGACTTTGACTGGGAAGACGACCGCTCCCTGGAAATTCCCATTGAGGAACTGGTCATCTACGAAATGCACGTTCGCGGTTTCACGCGGCACCCGTCCTCCGGCGTGAAGTATCCCGGCACGTTCGCCGCGATCCGCGAGAAAATCCCCTATCTCAAGTCGCTGGGGGTGAACGCGGTCGAACTGATGCCGGTCTTCGAATTTGACGAGCTGGAGAACGACCGCCTGAATCCGGTCAGCGGCGAGCCGTTGTACAACTACTGGGGCTACAGCACAACGGGATTCTTCGCGCCCAAAGCGGGCTACGCGGCGACCGGCGCGCTGAACATGCAGATCGACGAGTTCAAAACGCTGGTGCGCGAACTGCACATCAACGGGATCGAGGTTCACCTGGACGTGGTATTCAACCACACCGCCGAGGGCGATCATCGCGGCTCGACGATTTCCTTCCGGGGTCTGGACAACAAAACGTACTACATGCTCACGCCGGACGGCTACTATTACAATTTCAGCGGGACCGGCAATACCCTCAACTGCAATCATCCCATTGTGCGCGATATGGTGCTGGACTGCCTGCGCTACTGGGTGGCCGAATACCACATCGACGGCTTCCGCTTTGACCTCGCCTCGATCCTGGGGCGGGACCAGTCCGGCGCGCCGCATCCCAACCCGCCGCTGCTCGAAGCGTTGGCCCACGATCCGATCCTGGCGAAATGTAAGCTGATCGCGGAAGCGTGGGACGCGGGCGGGCTGTATCAGGTCGGATCGTTTCCGGCGTATGGACGGTGGGCGGAATGGAACGGCCAATACCGCGACACGGTGCGCCGCTTCCTGAAGGGGGATCCCGGTTTGACGCGCGCGATGGCCTTGCGCATTCTGGGATCGCCAGACCTGTATTTGGGGCGCGGTCCCAAAGCGTCGATCAACTTCATCACAGCGCATGACGGGTTCACGCTGCACGATCTGGTGTCCTATAACGAGAAGCACAACGAGGCCAACGGCGAAGATAACCGCGATGGGGCCAACGATAATTACAGTTGGAACTGTGGCGCGGAAGGGCCAACCGACGATCCGGCCATCAATGAACTGCGCCGCCGCCAGATGAAAAACGCGGTGGCGATCCTGATGGTCAGCCAGGGGATTCCCATGATCCTGATGGGCGACGAAATGGCCCATACCCGGCGCGGCAACAATAACACCTACTGCCACGACAACGAGTTGAACTGGCTGGACTGGTCACGGCTGAAGCAGAACGGCGAAATCTTCAATTTTTTCAAGCAATGTATCGCCTTCCGCAAGGCGCACAACGTCCTGCGCTGCGATACGCACTTCAATCCCGCCGATATCCTGCCGCGTCCCGCTCCCGGCGGCGACTACCCGGAACTGCTGCCGGAACATACCGGCGCGCCGCACATTACCTGGCATGGCACGCAAGCCTGGAATCCCGATTGGTCGCCGCACAGCCGCGTGGTGGCCCTGATGCTGTCCGGCCAATGCGCGTATGGCGGGCAGCAGATATTGGACGATGCGATCTACGTCGCCATGAATATGTACTGGGATGCGGTGTGGATGGAAATGCCCGATGTCGGCGTGGCGTGGCATGTTTTCGCCAATACCGGCGTCAAGCCGCCCAACGATATCTACGAACCGGGCCAGGAGCAGCGTCTCCGCAGCCAGCAGCGTTTTTTGCTGGGGCCGCGCTCGGTCGTGATTCTGGTGGGGCGGTAGTTTTCTGCTGCGTAGGATGATTATAGGACGCAGATAAACACCGATGCACGCTGATTTTTGCTTTTGATCTGCGTGTATCTGCGTCAATCTGCGTCCCATGTTTTTCTACTGGTAGCGCAAAATGTCCGATACCGTCTTGCGTGAGGCGGCCACCGAGGGCCAGATGCTCGATATCGTGGCGATGATCAGGATTCCGATCAGGCCCGCCCCGAACATCCAGACCGGGTACGCAAACTCGATGAATTCCCCGAACGGCAGCAGCGAGGTCAGTAAATAGCTCAACCCCACGCTGAGCGGCGCGGCGATGATCCAGGCGATGATACCCACAAACACGCCTTCGACCAGGAATTGTGTAATGATGGTCCATGATCCCGCGCCGACCGACCGCATCACGCCGATCTCTTTCTGGCGCTCAAAGACGCTGATCGAGAGCGTGGTCAGCAGGCCAATCGCGCCGACTGCCGCCATCACCAGCGAAGCGAGGTTCAGGATAATGCCGATGCTCAATACGGCTTTGGTGGCCTGATCCGCGATCTCGACCATGTTGGTAAACGACGACGTGATCCCGTGACTGACCAGCAGTTGGTTGATCTCCTCGATCACCTCGTCCACTTCCTGCGGGGTCATGCTGCCGTCTTCCAGCACGATCAAAAACACGTTCGGCACCGGGTCCCCGGCCAGACTGCGTCCCTCGAAGCGCGCCAAATCCTCCCAGAAAAACAGCACCATATCAGCGGGCAGCCCGGCCTCGGTCATCTGGGATGGGACCGCAAATGTGCCCGTGATTGGAAACGTCCCGGTGTGGTCGCCTGCCGTTAACGTGATCATATCGCCCACCGCGTAACCGCCGTTTTCGGCCAGTGCGTCGGTGATCAAAACGCCCGGTTCACCCGGCACGACCGGATCGCCCGCGCTCAGCGGCAGGAAACCAATCGCATCCTCGGATGCACCCCACGCCATGACACCGCCGCCCGGCAGTGTGCCCGCCGTGTAGCCGTCGGCCTGGGCGGTTACAAAATATTCGTTGGGCTTGGGCGCGCCGGTCGTATAGCCCGCGAACAGCGCCAGATCGCGCCACAGCATGAAGCCAATGTCAAACGGGAAATTGGCGATCCCGATCAACTCAAGTTCTAATTTCCGCCCGCCGGTTGTCATCACGATGATGTCCCCGACGTGCTTATCGATCTGGCTGGCGACCTCATTGGTAAGGACGATCCCCTTGCGCGTTGGATCGTCGTTCCAGGCCGTGCCTTCCGCCAGATCAAATTTCAGCAGTTCGCTCCCTGGCTCGATGCCCGTGATGATTAACTGGCTGGTATTGCTGAAAGCGTTGACGTAGCCGTCTACCTGCATTGCCAACCCCGTGCCGGGGAACACTTCCTTGATCCCCTCAATGTTGTCCATCAACAGGGTTTCGACCGTTTCGTAATCCTGGCTCTGCGTCGGCTCGATCTGGATTTCAAAGGCGAAAGTATCGAGCAGGGATTGCAACACGTCGTTGATTCGCACGAACACCGCCGAAACGCCCATAAAGGCCGTGATTGCCATCGTCAGCGTGATCACGGTCAGGGCCAGCCGCCATTTTTTCTGGTTGATGTTGGCGAGCGACTGCCGAATCGTAACCGGGAACGGCAGCGCCCGGATCAGGCGCGCGATGGGTCCAACCCGGTAGCCGCCCGAAATGCCGAGATCGGTCATGGCATCCAGGATGCTGACGCGCGTCCCGTTGTAGACCGGCAGGACCGCCGAGATCACCGGCACAGCCAGCCCTAATACCACGCCCAACGTGATCCCCAACGGCGACACCTGGAATTCATCGATCAGCGTGTTGGCAAAATCGCCCACGATCTGGGCCATTTTATAGCCCGCCGGGATGCCAATCAGCACGCCGGGGATCATGCCGAACACCCCGTAGATGAACGCGATCCCGGCGTAGATCATAAACGCCTCGGTGCGCCGCGCCCCTAATGACTTCATGACCCCGATCTGGCGTTTTTGCTCCACCACCAGATTGTTGATCACGTTGATGACCAGGAAACCGGATACCAGCATCGCCACAACCGCCAGCGCGCCGAGAATGTTGGCGTACTGTTCGGTCGATTTGACGCGCTGGTTTTTAGCCGGGTCTTCCTGGAACTGGAACGCCACGCGGTACGGTGTATCCTCCGTGATGGCGATGGTAAAGTCGTCCATCATTTCCAGGGCCAGATCATACGTGGTATAACGCACATTGAGAATATTGAAGCCAATCACGTTGGCGATGTGCTGCGCGTCCTCAAACGTGGTGAACATGCTCTCATCCGGCATCTGGCTGTAGGGATGGAACACGACGGCGGCAATGGTCCAGGATTCGGTGGGCAGATTCTCGATATCGCTCAGGATGCGCAAATCGATCAGGTCGCCCACGTCCAGGTTAAAATCGTCCGCCATGCGCTGTTCGATGGCGATCTGCTGTTGGCCGGTTTTGGGCCATATGCCGCGCACCAACCGCAGCGGCTCCAACGTGATCTGGTCCATCGGCTCGGAGAACGCGAACAGGCGCGACTCGCGGAAGCGGGTTTCATCGGTCCGTTTCCAGAAAAACGGGACGTTGGCGACCCCTTCCGCGCGCTCGACCTGGGGTTGGGCGCGCAGCGTTTCAAGCGTGGCTTGATGGTCGAGATCGTCCGGGGCATCGCCGGGAATGGTCACGAAATACTGGACCATGGGCAGTTCGTCGGGCTTGATATCGGCCTGCAACTGCCGGACCAGCAAATCGCCGGATGTGATCAGCGTCACGACGCCCAACACGCCGATGAAGATCGCCACCGATACCATGATCGTGCGGCCCTTGCGTGTGGTGATGTCGCCCCAGATTTTCGCCAGCATAGATGCGTTCATCATAACCCCAAACCTCGCCAGACGTGAATAAACCTTGATGTACCGTTAATGCCGCCCCAAGCTTAGGCCATTCACCGGGGTTTGTCAACGGGAGGCAGGTATACGGGTCCACGAACGAGTTGATGTTGTTAGGCGGCACGGCCTCACCCCCTAATATCCCCGCGTATGCTGCGCATACGACTTCCAGCAGAGCTAGAGAGGGGGACTTGCCGAGGTGAACACTGCCACATCTCCCCCTCTCCATTTTGAACGGAGAGGGGGCCGGGGGGTGAGGCCGTTTGTTACGCACGCGCCACAAATCAGCAATAGGTTGTTCGTGGACCCCAGGCATACGTTTAGGGAGCATCCACCGTTTTTTCCAGCCACAGCGAACGGTCATCCACAACAAATCCCACCGATTGCGCGGCGCGCTGCATGGCGACGTTATCGCTGCTGGTCCCCAGGCGGGCCGTATCCATGCCCCGCGCCTTAAGCTGCTGCATCACGGCCAGCATCAGCGCCCCGGCTAATCCCCGGCGCTGGTAAGCGGGTGACGTGGCAACCGGGTCGGTATACCCGTCCTGGCTCCCGGTCAGTTCGTTTTCTTCAGGGCTGATGAATCCCATGCAGTATGCCGCCAGGGTGCCGTCCGGCGCAGCCGCGACCAGGTCCAGCGCGGGGTCATAGGTCGGGACGCGCATCATCGCCAGCCGGTATTCAACCGTCATGTAATTGGTTCCGAACGCGGCGCGATGCAGGGCGACATGGGCTTCGACCTCGGCTTCTCCGGCGACAGGCCGGATCGTGAAACCGTCGGGCAGGCGGGGAGCCGGGATCGGATCGCGCAGTGAGCGTTTCATGTGAACCGAATAATCATCCAGCCGCGTGAATCCATGTCGTTCGAGCAGGGCGAGGCGCGTGGTAAATGATTCGCTGCAACTGGTATGGATCGCGGGCGATTCACTGGCAGGCGCGGTTTCATGTGCTCGCTGTTGTTCAGCCCAACGGATGATATGCGCTCCCATCGCTTCCTGATCGGCCTGCGGGGATATCTCAAACAACAGGTTTTCATCCTCCAGAATCGCATAGGCGTCCAACTGGCCGCCGGGACCATACCAGAGGGCGGTATGCGCCTGAACCGCCGCCAGCGCTAACAGTTCCTGGATATCGATCACGCCGGGATAATCGCGGGCGCGTTTGGCAGGGCGCGCCTGGATCAGGGCCACAATTGCCTGCTGGTCGTCCGGTCCGGCATAAAGACGCATTATCGACTCGGCCATAGAATAATCCTTGAAATCATTTTGAAATTAAAACGGGGCCACCCGGTCAAGGCGGCCCCGCGTCTGGCTCAGTTTGCTCTGGCGAGCCAAAACAACCAGCGATTACTACTCGAAGGATGCCTTGATCTCGTTGGCGGTATTGGTCAGGTCGGTCAGCGCCGTCTCAACGTCGCCGCCGCTCGCCAGCAGGTTCTCGAAGGTCGCGCTGGCTTCGTCACGCACCACGTCGTAGCTGGCAACCTGCGGCTCGATCATCGTTACACCCTGAAGCAGGTTCCAGGCCATTTCGTACTGCGGGAAGTCCTCAAAGTACACGGTCAGATTGTCACCAGTCGAGTAACGGACCGGGAAGTAGTTGCTGGCTTCAGCCCAACCCGCCTGCTGTTCCGGCTCGGTCATCCAGCGGACGAACAGCCAGGTCGCCAGTTCAGCTTCCGGCGTGCTCTTGGCGATGCTCACGCTTGCGCCGTAAACGTCCGACACCGGGACATCGGCCCACGGGATCGCGCCCACGCCCCATTCAAACGGTTCGGCAAAGGCTTCTTCGATACCGCTGCGGATGTAAGGCAGACCGGAGGTCGAACCCATGTAGAACAGGGCTTTCCCGGCGGTGAAGTTGTTCTGATCGCCGTAAGCTTCGGCTACCAGTTCGGCGCAGCCGTTGGCATAGAGATCGACCATGGCCTGGATGTAGGCGATGGTTTCGGGGCTGTTGTAGACGTAATCGCCATCAACCCAGATGGTGCCGCCCTGGGCGTAGGTGCCCGCCGCGACGTTCGAGGCATCGGTGCGGATGGTGTAGCCGGTCGGATCGTCACCATCATAGCCGCTCCAGCCCGCTTCGGAGTAGGCGCACGCCATCTCGGCGAGTTCTTCCAGGCTGGTGGGCGGGCCGTCGTAACCAAGTTCCTGCAGCGCGGTCAGGTTGTAGAAGAACCCTTCGAGCGAACGGTTGGGGGGGAAGCCGATGCGGGCCGATCCGTCGGGGGTATAATCCTGAGTGAAGAATGTCGGCACGAAGTCGGCGATTTCCGCTTCGTTCAGGCCCCACTGCGCGTCCATGACGTAGACGTCCATGTCGTCCGTCAGGCCGCCCGCCAGGTAGTAAGCGGCAGACTGGTTCTGGTAGGCCACCACGAGGTTGGGCAGCACGTCGCCCGCCGAGATCGCCGCGATTACCTTGCTGTAGATATCGCCATAGCTGCCCTGGAAGGAAGCTTCGATTGTGATGCCCCAGGGATTTTCGGCGTTGAACGTGGCGATGATGCCGTTCAAAAATTCTTCACGTCCGCCGCTGTGCTGGTGCCACCACACGACCGTCTGGCCGCTGGGGTTCACGCCCGCCAACGCACCGTCGGCTGCCGGTTCGGTGGGCAGATCAAACGTCTTCACGAAACCGTCGCCGTCCTGCGCATTGACCGCAAACAGCGGCAGCGCCAGGGCCACGACCAACAGGAGTGTTGCCAAAAGACCCAACTTACGCATTGTATGTCCTCCTAGAATGGATAGGAACTTTATTTAGGGAGCAGGTATTCTCCCCAAAACGAAAATCATAAATGGTCTGGGTGAAACGTTCTGAAACAAATCGTTAAGCGCAGACTATCGTTTGATTAAATTTTTTTAGCGCAGCCTCCCCATAAAAATATCCCCGACGTAAATCCTAGTTTAGCGCTACTGCGGTTTTCGGACAACTATCCTACCAGCGACACATTGCCCCTCGGCGCGAATCTCACTAGAATGAACAAAATAGTTTCTGTAACGGATCGAAAATGATAGCCGGTGTGGAGGTATTGTGTGGCTGACCAGGATATCAATTATCCCGATGTGCTCGGATTTGTAACCGGCGGGCCGCGCCTGACTCAAGACGTGGTACAGTGCGCGCTGGCGGCACGACCGGGCCGAGTTCCGGCGGGCAAGACGTTTGACCTGCTGCTGCTGGTGCAAAACGCATCCGATATCGACGTTGATGTGATCTTGCAACCGGAACTGCCCGCGCGCGACCTGAAAAACCAGCAGCATCGCTTTGACACCAAAACAAACCGGCTGGTGGTCGGTCTGCGCCCGGCGGAAGTGGGTTATGTGACGCTGCCCGTCACCACGTCGCCCACGACCGAACCGGGCCAGGGCTATCTGGCGGGCGTCAGGCTGGAAGTCAAGCGCATGGACAAAAAGCGCAAACCGCAGCGCGTGCGGGGGCCGCAGGGCGGCGGACGCTTTGTGATTGAGGAATTGGCGAACGATACGCAGCAGCAGTTGAAATCGCTGCAAGAATTGGTGTTTTCGGTGAATGACGGTGGCAAGAAAAGTCAGGTCGTCACGCCGTTTGTGATGCAGCCGCCGTCCATTGCCAGCCTGAAGGAAGCCAAACCCGGCTGGACCAGTTTATGGACGGTGGCCGATTACGCCGACGATTACATCATCGCCCGCAAAGTGAGGGACACGGCGCGGCAGGTGGTGCAGCAGGCGCGGCGCGAAACCGTGTTTATGCCGCTGCTCAAGGCGACTCAGGCCAAATTCCAGGCGTGCAGCTATCCGCTGACCGCACCGGAAGCGATCTGTATCACCAAAATTCTGACCCTGCTGCTGGAAATGGGCGTGGTCGATCCGACGCCCGAAACACCGCGTCCCGCATGGCCGCGCTGGTATACCCGGTTGTGCCGCCTGCTGAACCGCGAAGCAGGTTTGGCCGAACATCCCGCGCCGCTGATCACCCAGTATCTGTACAACGATCTGGTACATGACTCGGTGATATACGGTTTCACGATGGTCGGCACCGTCACCAACGAGAATTTTGGCTCACCGGAGGAAACCGGCAGCTACGCGGACGATATCGTGGATGTGCTGGAAAACACCAAGCCGCTCGATTTTGCGCGGGCCTATTTCCCGCTGATCCTGGCCGGGCTGATCGCCAATGCCCGCGTGACCATGCCCAACGAGCAGATACGCGAAACCGTGTTTATTCTCTCGAAGGCTGTGGAAAAACGGCGCGCCGAACGCACGCCCGACAACGCCTTCATTTTCGACATCGCGAACCGCCTGATCGAGCGCGCGCTGGATTCGGTATAGTGGTGGCATAGGATAGGGACCCGAAAGCTAATGACCGACATACAACAACCGTACCCGGATGTGCTGGGCATGTTCGCCGCCGAACGTTTGACGGTTGAGGGCGTGCTGCACTGCGCCATCGGTGTACACCCCGCCGCCGCGCCGCTTGACCAGCCGCTTGAACTGCTGGCGCTGCTGCAAAATCTGACCGACCAACCGCTGCCCGTGCGCCTGACCATCCGAATCCCGGTGCGGGACGCGCAGGGCAATCTGCTCAATTTCTTCACGCCCAAGCCCAAGCTCGGAATCACGCTGGCGGGCGGGGATTGTGGACTGATGCGAATCCCGCTGACGCCCCAACTCCCGACTCCGGCCAGCAAACGGTATGGCGTGCGCGTTGGCGTGACGGCCTCGGCCCCGCCAGAATTTAAGCAAATACGCCCCCTGGCCGGGGGCGAACCGCCGCGCCAGCTTGCGCTGTCCCCGGCGCGACAAACGGCGCTGCGCGAGATCGCATTTGGAGCCAAACAGTCCGTTGAAGGGCAGATCGACGTGGCCTTTAACGTGCTGCCCGGCCAACCGGCGCTCGAACTGACCAATCCCCAGCCGCGCTATGAACCCCTGTGGACGGTCAAGGAGTTGCAGCAGGACCAGCAGCAGATTAACGCTATGGCGGGACAGGCGTTAACCTTTGCGCGGGCCATCGATCACAGCCAGGTCCATGCTTTTCTGCTGGAACATGTACAAAACGTGTTTACCGACGCAGGACATGCCCTGTATCCCGGCGAGGCAGCGGCGATTGCCAAGCCATTGACTTATGTTGTTGCCGGTGGCCTGGAACGGGAAGAGGCGTTTTCGCTGGCCGAGGGACGGTGGTTTGTGCGGTTGTGCCGCCTGATGATCGATGATCCCACCGTGATCCAGAGCCTGGATGCGACGCTGACCCAACTGTTTACCGCCATTGTGCAGGATGCCGTGCTGGTCAGTTTTCATATCGTCCACCAGGATACCGGCGTTGATTTTGGGGATGCCCAGGAACAGGCTGATTATGCCTCTAAGCTGGTAGCCGCCCTGGAAGGCAAGGGCCAGGTGTCGTTGGAACACATCTACGTGCCGCTGGCGCTGGCGGGCGTGCTGCTGAACGCTCAGCGCAAACTGCCCGGCGAAAATCCCTGGCACACCCTGGTCGCGCTGCAAGCGGCGCGCGATGTGCGGATCAACGAAATAGGCGACGAATTCAGCGAAGTGTTCGGGATTCTCAACGACCTGATCGCCGGGGCGGAAAAACTGCTGCGCGAGATGCGTGTCCCCCGTGATTAACGATGCTGTTGGCAACAATTAAACAATTAGAATGGGACGCAGATAAACGCAGATAAACACAGATTGAAAAACAGAAAATCAGCGTTCATCTGTGTTTATTTGCATCCAAAAAACAATTAGCATCTCGCGCGAGTAATTTCTAACCTTTCGCTCATCTTAGCGCGTTGATTTCCAATACGGTTCTGATAGCCCCGGATCATCATTCGGGGTACACTTTATACTGCCTGAAAATAACGTAAACAATCAGGGCTTCCCTGAGTCAAACGGAAATCAACAAGGAACAACAGCCCATGATGCGTTTTGATCGTTTCACCGAGCGCGCCCAGGATGCCGCCGTTCGCGCCTATGAAATCTTACAGCGCTACGGCCATAACCAGGTAGATACCGAGCACATGCTGCTGGCGCTGCTCGAACAGCCGGACGGCGTGATCCCGCAAATGCTGACCAGGATGACGGTAGACCAGGAAGCGATCAAGCAGCGCCTGGACGATGTGCTTAAGGCCAGCCCGAAAGCGGCCATTTACGGCGGCGGTGCGGGACAGGTCTTCATCACGCCGCGCGTCAAGCGGGTGGTCGATGTCGCCAACGAGGAAGCCAACCGTCTCAAGGACGAGTACATCAGCACCGAGCACCTGTTCCTGGCGATTCTCAGCGAGCGGCGGACGGCGGTTGCCCGCATCCTGGCCGAAGCCGGGATCACCAAAGAGCGCGTGTCGGACGCTATCAAAGAGATTCGCGGCGGCCAGCGCGTGACCGATCCGCAGGCCGAGGCGCGCTACCGCACGCTGGAAAAATACAGCCGCGACCTGACGCGCATGGCGGTCGAAGGCAAACTTGACCCCGTGATCGGGCGCGATGACGAAATCCTGCGCGTGATCCAGATTCTCAGCCGCCGCACCAAAAACAACCCGGTCCTGATCGGGGAAGCCGGGGTCGGCAAAACGGCCATTGTTGAGGGTCTGGCACAGAAGATCGCCAACAACGACGTGCCCGAAATCCTGATGGGCAAGCGCGTCGTCAGCCTGGATTTGGGCGGCATGATCGCGGGAAGCCGCTTCCGGGGTGAATTCGAGGAACGGCTGAAAGCGTCCATCGAGGAAATTCAGCGCTCCGAAGGCGAGATCATCCTGTTCATCGACGAACTGCACCAGGTCGTGGGGGCGGGCGCGGCCTCCGGCGCGTTGGACGCCAGCAATATGATGAAACCGGCCCTGGCGCGCGGCGAACTCAACTGCATCGGCGCGACCACGCTGGACGAATACCGGCAGTACATCGAGCGCGACTCGGCGCTGGACCGGCGCTTCGCGCCCGTGTTCGTCGAGGAACCGTCCGTCGAGGAAACTATCGCCATGCTGCACGGGCTGCGCGACCGCTACGAGGCGCACCACAAGATCACATATTCGGACGCGGCCCTGATCGCGGCGGCGAAACTGAGTCACCGCTACGTGACCGAGCGCAAGCTGCCGGATAAGGCCATTGACCTGATGGACGAAGCGGCCTCAAAGGTGCGGGTAGCGCTCTATTCCATGCCGGACGAACTCAAGGCCATGAAAAAAGAGCTTGACCAGTTAGGGGCCGACGAGGAAGACGCCAGCCTCAAGCGCGAATACGAACGCGCCGCCACCATCAAGCAAACCCGGCTCACCCTGGAATCCGAGTTCGAGGCGGCCCGCGAGAAGTGGCAGCAGGAACAAACGCTGGACGAAATCGTGGACGCGGGCGAGATCGCGGAAGTCATCGCGCAGTGGACCGGCATCCCGGTCAGCCAGATGATGGAAACCGAAGCGCAGAAACTACTGCGTATGGAAGAAGTGCTCCACGAACGCATTATCGGGCAGAGCGCAGCGGTCGCCGCCATTGCCGACGCGATCCGGCGCGCGCGCAGTGGGCTTAAAGACCCCCGGCGGCCTATTGGTTCGTTCATTTTCCTGGGCAGCAGCGGCGTCGGCAAGACCGAGCTGGCAAAAGCGCTGGCCGAGTTCATGTTCGATGACGAGGACGCGCTGCTGCGCATCGACATGAGCGAATACCGCGAGCAGCACACCGTCAGCCGTTTATTCGGCGCGCCGCCCGGTTACGTGGGCTTTGAGCAGGGCGGCCAACTGACCGAAGCCGTCCGCCGCCGCCCGTATCGCGTGATCCTGTTTGACGAAGTGGAGAAGGCGCACCCCGAAGTCTGGAACGCGCTGATGCAGATTCTCGAAGACGGGCGCATGACCGACGGGCAGGGTCGCACGGTCGATTTTCGGAACGCCGTGATCATCATGACCAGCAATTTAGGGACCGAGTTCGCCCGCGCGGGCGGCGGCGCGTTGGGATTTGTGCCCAACGGCGATCCCCAGGCGGTGGCGGATCACAAGAAAATCGAAGAGGCCATGCAGAAAACGTTCCGGCCCGAATTCCTCAACCGCATCGACGAGATCATCATTTTCGAGCCGCTGTCGCTGGAAGAAGTGCAGCAGATCGTGGATTTGCAAATGCGCGATATCGCGCAGCGCATGGAGGAACAGGGGTTGTTTGTCGCCATGACGGACGACGCCCGTATCAAGATGGCGTCGGTTGGCTTCGACCCGCTGTTTGGCGCGCGTCCGCTGCGCCGGGCGCTGCAACGCTACGTCGAGAGTCCGCTGAGTGTACGGATGCTCAAGGGCGAATTCGTGCGCGGGGATTTGATCGAAATCTACGTCAACGATGCGGACGAAATCGACTTCCGCCGGATTGAGGGCGGCGGGTCGCTTCCCGATAGGCCCGATATCAACGCGACGGTGGAGCAGCAGGAGCACGCCGACGCGGAGTAGCTTCGCACAATCCGTAGGGCGGGACCCATGTGTCCCGCCGCTGGCGACGACCAAACAGTCGCCCGGATGCACACGCGGGTGCCTCCCTACGATGTGGCTGCCATACATTAGTTTTATGCGGATTTGAATTGGTTTCTCCATAAATCCCCTCGCCATTGATACCGTTGGCGAACCCATCACCGCCGCATTTGCGTAGGGGCGCTGCTTGCCGCGCCCCCGGAAAAAGAAACAGGGCGCAGCAAGCAGCGCCCCTACGTGTACAATTCACCAGCGGTATCGCCATTGTGTGGCGAGGGGACCTGGCGAAACGCGGGAGAGTGCGATTATTCTCCGTACAGGATCACGATAAAGCGCCGGGGACCATGTACCCCGACGGCCAGAACCTGCTCAATGTCGCCGGTTTTGCTCGGCCCGCTGATGATCGCTATGTTGGCGGGCGTTTCATTTCTACGCGCGGCGGTCCAGGTGAAAATGTCCGGCATCAGGATTGACTCCGGGACCAGCGCGATATGGACCGGGGGAAGCAGCGTTGCAAGGCGGCTTTTGGTCGGTCCGGCAGCAACCACAATCGAGCCGGTTTCGGCCAGCGCCGCCTCCGCCCCGCTCAGGCCCACGTCCGCCGCTGCGCAGAAAGCCCGCAGATCGCCATCCGACTGCCCCACAAGATGCCATTCACGGTCAGGCCAGCGCGCCGCCCAATCCAGTGTGGGCAGATCACCGTTCGCCACGATCCGTTGGGCACCCAGGTCATTAAACAGCGTATCCAGCGTTTCCAGCGCCCCGTCCGGCGACTCGACCCGGATCACTTCGCCCTTCACTTTGGGTAGCGATTCCGCGAAACGCGCGGCGAGGCTCTCGAACCGGCGGCGCGACTGCCAGACCGGGGGCGGGGTTTCCGGCACGCGGCCCCGCGAACGCAGTTTGTTTAGAATATCGTCACGCGCGGTCATGATGTTTTGCCCCCCTTCAGCAGACGCAAGATAAACAACAGCGCCAGCACCACCGCCGCGAGATGCAGCCAGCCATAGACCGGCGCGGCGGGATCGTCCTCTTCGCGCAAATTGTTCCACAGGTCATGGAACGAGCGCTCCGCCAGCGTCGGCAGCCGCCGTTCGCCTGCCGGGTTGAATTCCGGCGGCACGGCCAGCAGCCGGTCCTGGTCCACCAGCGGTTTCTGGAAAATGCGCCCCATGTCCGCCAGGAAGTTGAACAGGCGGCGCTGGCCTAACAGCCACGCGATGCCGGATTCGATCAGGTGTTCCTCGCGGCTCAGGATGTGCTGGTCCACTTCGTCAGCGCGCAGATCGAGCAGCATACGCGGGAGATCGATACGCGCCGGGCAGACTTCCAGGCACGCGCCACATAACGAACTGGCGTGCGGCAGCGCCTCGTTGCTTTCCAACCCGAACAGCAGCGGGATCAGTACCGCGCCAATCGGCCCGCTGTAGGCGTTGCCGTAGGAATGCCCGCCGACTTCCTGGTACACCGGGCAGGCGTTGAGGCACGCCCCACACCGGATACATTGCAGCACTTCCTCATAGCCGGTCCCGATCAAACCGCTGCGCCCGTTGTCCATCAGGATGATGTGCATTTCACGCGGACCGTCCAAATCGGCGGCGCGGGCCGGGCCGGTGATGGTATTGGTGTAAATCGACAGCGGTTGGCCGGTCGCGCTGCGGCCCAGCAGGGACAGCCAGACCGCCGCGTCGTCCCAGGTCGGGCAGATTTTCTCGATGCCGACGACGGCGATATGGGCCGGCGGCGCGCTCGTGACCAGCCGCCCGTTGCCCTCGTTCGTTACCAATACGATGCTGCCCGTTTCGGCGACGGCCAGATTCGCGCCGGAAATGCCGATATCGGCGGTCAGGAATTTTTCGCGCAGTACGCGGCGCGCTTCGGCGGTTAGCGCGGGGATATCGTCGGGATCGAGCGGGCGTCCCACTTCGCGGCTGAACAGTTCCGCGACCTGTTGGCGTGTTTTGTGCAGCGCCGGGCCGACAATGTGCGACGGCGGCTCGCCCGCCAGTTGGATGATCCATTCGCCCAGGTCGGTTTCGACCGGCGTGATCCCGGCTTCGATCAGCGCTTTGTTGAGGTGAGTTTCCTCGGTTGCCATCGACTTCGACTTGACGACCATCTGCGCGCCGTGCTGTCGGGCGATCTCGACCACGATCCGGTTGGCGGCGGCTCCGTCCTGCGCCCAATGAACGTGCGCGCCCGCTGCCGCCGCCTGCCGCTCGAACGTTTCCAGGTGATCGGCCAGCCGGGATAGGGTCGCGGACCGGATCGCCTTGAAGTGATCGCGTAATTCGTCCACGTCCGGCACATCGGCCAGCGCCGCCGCGCGCGCCGTGCGGAAGGTGCGCGTTGCGCCGTCCACCGCACCTTGCAGCACCGGATCGGCGATGGCCTTGTGCGCGTCGAATTTGAACTGTTTGAAGGTTACGCCGCTCATCGGGTTAACTCCTCAAGGACGATGGCTAAATGCTCAACGCGCACACCGGTTTTATGCACTAATCCGCGCATTTGCATCAAACAACCGGGATCGGACGCCACCAACAGATCGGTTTCAGTCGCGGCGGCGCGGCGGAGTTTTTCCTCCGTCATGACGTTGGACACTTCCGGCAGGCGGATCGAGAACACGCCGCCAAACCCGCAGCAGCGCCCCGGTTCGTCCATTTCGACCAGCGTACACCCTGCCGCCGTGAGCAGCGCGCGCGGTTCGGCGCTGATCCCGATCAGGCGATTCATGTGGCACGAGTCATGATAGGTGACGCGCGGCGCGTCGGGGACGGCCTGCGGCTGCCATGCCGCCTGATTTACCAGAAATTCGCTGAGTTCAAACGTTTTGGCGGCCAGTGCCTGAGCGCGTTCGTACCAAACCGGCCACGCGGCCAGCAGGTGCGGGTATTCCTTGCGCATCATGGCCGCGCACGACCCGCCCGGCAGCACCACCGCCGCGTAATCCTCAAAAATCTCGATGGTGCGCTGCGCCAGTTGGACCGCCCGCGACCGGAAGCCGCTGTTATTAAACGGTTGGCCGCAGCAGGTCTGATCCACCGGGAATTCGACCTTGTACCCGGCCCGGCGCAGCAGTTTGACCGTCGCCACGCCGACTTCCGGCATGACCTGATCGACCATGCACGTCACTTTTAAAGCAACTCGTTTGGAATCGATCATAAGATTGGGATAACGCCTCGCTTTCCGGTAAAAAAATTATTCCTGCCGGATGAACATCACCAGCAGCGCCAGCGCCGCCACGTCGAAAATGGCGGCGGTGGCCCCATTCGCCAGCAGGCTCGCCTTAAACAACTGTGGTCCGAGCAGCGCGCCCACCATGCGCCCGATGGACAGGGCCGCGACGTTGCCCGCCATCAGGGTAGCCCGCGCGCCCGGCACCAGTTCGGTCATCAGCGGAATCGAACTCACCAGCGCGAATTCAAACGTGAGAAAGAATACAAACAGCCCCACCAGCGCGCTCGCCAAACTGAATCCTAACACAGGCAGCAGCAAGCACGCCAGCGCATTGGATGCCAATCCCAGCGCGACCGCCCGCCGTTTGCCGATCCGGTCCACCCAGCCCGCCACGCCGAATTCGCTGGTGAGTTCCGCGATCCCGATCACCACCGAGGCCGTACCGAGCGCGGTCACTTTCAGCGCGAAGGCATCTTCCATCCACGCGCCGTAAACAATACTCACGATCTCGTTGCTGCCGTTGATCAGGAAGCTCATCCCCAACCCGGCCAGGGCGGGCGTGTGGCTCATGATCAGCCGCATTCCCTGCGCCAGCGAAGGACGGTTCCCGCCGGATTCACCGTCTGAGGGAACCACGTAGCCGATTATTACCAGCGCGAACATACCGAGCACCGCCAGCAGCGGAAACGGCGCGTACCAGTGATCCGAGCGCGCGATCAGCCAGCCGATCACGGGCATTCCGAGCAGAAACGCACCGGACCAGCTTAGCTCGGTGATGGCAATCACCATACCGCGCCGCGTATAGGGCACGCGGTCGCCAATGGTGGCTTGCATGGCGGGATCGTAGATCAGTTTGCCCATGCCGCCCAAAATCAGCGCCGCGAACAGCGCCGGGACGGTCGGCCATGTGAGGACCAGCGACATCCCGCCCGCGAACAGCAGCAGCCCGGTCATCATACCGAATTTGCGCCCGCGCCGGTCGGCCAGCGATCCAAACACTGGGCTGATCAGGCCCAGGCCGGACCGGGCAGTTACGGCCAGCGCGACCGTTTCCAGGTCCACGCCCAGGCCGCGCGCGAAGGTCGGCAGGAAGGGGTAGACCATGCGCTGCCCGGTATTGAGCACGGTACGGGCCAGGGTGAAAGCGATAATCTGCACGCGCAGCCGGGTTTGCAAGACAGCCCCCTAGAGCGTGTTATGCTCTTGATACCTGGGAGTCAAAAAAAAGTCGCCTCAAACCCTCATCCCCCGGCCCCTTCTCCCTCAGGGAGAAGGGGAGAAAAGCTCCGGCGAGGCTTTGAAGTCCCCCTCACTGAGGGAGAGGGATTTAGGGTGAGGGTCAAAAAATGCATAACAGGCTCTAGACCGATATCGAGCATCAGGCCGGATCAGCCGGTCGCCGCATGGTTTTTGCCATTACCGCGTCAACCAGGCTCCGTCCACCGGGATGATCGCTCCGTGCAGGTAGTCCGAGGCGGCAGCGGCCAGAAAGACCGCCGTGCCCTTCAGATCGTCCGGCACGCCCCAACGTCCCGCCGGGATGCGCGCCAGGATCGCGGAATTGCGATTGGGATCGGCGCGTAACGGCGCGGTGTTATCGGTTGCCATGTAACCGGGCGCGATGGCGTTGACGTTGATATTCTTGTCGGCCCATTCGTTGGCAAGCGCCCGCGTGATCCCGGCTACCGCGCTCTTGGACGCGGTGTAGGACGGCACCAGGATTCCGCCCTGAAAGGACAGCATCGACGCCACGTTGATCACTTTGCCGCCGCCCTGCTTGACCATCACCCGCGCGGCGGCCTGTGTCAGGAAAAACACCGCCTTGAGGTTAATGTCCAGCACGGCGTCCCAGTCTTCTTCGCTGTATTCCAGGGCGGGCGCGCGCCGGATGATGCCCGCGTTATTGACCAGGATATCCAGGCGACCCAATTCGCTCACCACATTGCCAACGATGGTGTTAAGGTCGGCCACGCTGGACGCGCGCAGATCGCACGCGATTGGCATAAAACGGCGGCCCTGCGCTTCGACCAGTTGGCGCGTCTCGGAAAAGTCCATTTCGTCGCGATCCAACCCGGCAACGTCCGCGCCAGCCTCGGCCAGTCCAGCCGCCATCGCCTGCCCCAAGCCCCGTGTCGCGCCTGTCACCAGGGCGACTTTTCCATCCAGTTTGAAGGCGTCTAAAATAGGCATGGCTTAGTGTCCTAGCGCGCGCAGCATCGGGACGGTACGGCCAACCCAGCCGGTCGCGGAGTCTTCGGTCACGGCCTGGGTGCGGTGTTCACCGGCCAGCGACCACAGATAATAGGACGTGTAGCCCGGCGCGCCGACGTAGGTGTGATAGCCGTGCGGGATCATCAGGATCGTGTTATCGCGGACGGTGTGGTTATCCTCGTAGCCTTCCCCGTAGTGGCGCGTGATCCCGAATCCGTCCGGCGGCGACACCTTGAAGAAATAGGTTTCTTCGTGATACGCCTCTTTGGGCAGATTATCAACCTCGTGTTTGTGCGCGGGATAGGTGCTCCAGTTACCGCTGGGGGTGAAGGTTTCACCCACGATCAAACGCTGCGCGGGCAGGTCGGGCTGGCTGGTGGCGGTGAGAATCTGGTGAAAGTTGCGCGTGAAGTTGGCTGCGCCCCATACCCCGGTCGTGACCTTGCACGGCCCGATGACATACGGATCGGTTTTGAGATCGCTTGGCGCACTGGACAGCGCGATCTGGACTGGCCCTGCGCCCGTGATCGTGTAGCTGCTGCCTGCCGGGATGTAAACCGAATGCGGCTTCCCGGCAAAGACGTTGGGACGCCCGCCCACGTTCTCGAATGTAGTCCCGCCGATCTCAAAGTCGGCCTTCCCCCCCAGAATCACGGCCAATACTTCACGGTCAGCGGACTGGCCGCTGTGGGATTCGCCGTCCTTGAGCACCAGCAGGGAAAAATCGAGCAGCTTGCAGGGATTATA
>JAFGTJ010000250.1 GCA_016934195.1 Anaerolineae bacterium
TAGGCGAGATCGGCCAGTTCGGATATCACGCGGTCGTCGCCCTGTCCTTTCACGGCCAGGATGACCTCGACCGATTCTTCCCCGATTTTCTTCACGATCTCGTCTTCGCCCGCCTCAAGTAGCTGGTTGGTATACGAACCGGCTTTGGGGTTGGCCTTGCGATCCTCGATGATGGCGAACAGACGCGCCAGGATATCACTCACGATTCAGTTTCTCCACTGATTTCCTCGCTAAATGCTTCGACGGTGCGGTAAAAACAGCTTACGGCCCCGGTATGGCAGGCCGGACCCGCCGGGTCTACCTGGACCAACAGCACATCGGCGTCACAATCAACCCACAGGCCGGTCACGCGCTGCGTATTGCCGCTGGTTGCGCCCTTGTGCCACAGTTCGCCCCGGCTGCGGCTCCAGAAAACCGTTTCCCCGGTTTCGACCGTGCGCCGCAGCGATTCGGCGTTCATCCACGCCACCATGAGCACCTGCCGGGTCGCGGCGTCCTGCACCACTGCCGGGATCAGGCCCTCGGCGGTCCATTTCAGCCGGGATAAAAGCGCGTCCACGTTCAGACCGGATAGATCAGGTATATCAGCCATTGCCAGCCACCAGCCGCACCGGGACGTTGTGTTCCTGCAAATAGGCTTTGACCTGTCCCACGCTGAGCGTTTTATAGTGGAACAGGCTGGCCGCTAACGCGGCGTGCGCGCCGCCTTCGACCAGCGCTTCGCGGAAGTGATCGAGCGTGCCCGCGCCGCCCGACGCGATCACGGGAATGTTCACCGTATCGCTGATGGCGCGTGTCAGTCGGATTTCGTAGCCATCCTGGGTGCCGTCGCGATCCATGCTGGTCAGCAGAATCTCGCCCGCACCGCGCTCCTCGGCTTCGCGCGCCCACCGGATCGCGTCAATGCCGGTCGGGATGCGCCCGCCGCTGACGAACACTTCATAATGGGAACCATCCCAGCGGGCGTCAATCGCCACGACGATACACTGCGATCCGAATTTCTGTGCGCCCTCGGTAATCAGGTCCGGCGTGCGGACGGCGGCGCTATTGATGGCGATCTTGTCCGCCCCGGCCAGCAGGGTTTCGCGCATATCTTCGACTGAGCGCAGCCCGCCGCCCACACAAAACGGGATGAAGATCGCATCGGCCACGCGCCGTACCACGTCCAGCATGGTTTCGCGGCCCTCGTGCGTGGCGGTGATGTCCAGAAAGGTCAGTTCGTCCGCGCCTTCGCGGTCGTAGATCACGGCCTGCTCGACCGGATCGCCCGCGTCACGCAGGTTCACAAAGTTGATGCCCTTCACGACGCGCCCGTTATGCACGTCCAGGCAGGGGATAATACGTTTGGCTAGCATAGTTTCGTGTCCTTGCTGATTGGCGCTACGACTATACAAGTTTATCCAAGATCGGCCAATCGGGGTTTGATCAACTTGACAAACATAGTGGATCGCGGTTTAATGTAATCGATTACATTATGTATTTAGCGAAAGCGTCTGGTACCACTATGCCCGCCAAAATGCAGGATGTCGCCCGGCGCGCTGGAGTTTCTACCGCCACCGTGTCCCGCGTCCTCAATTCCCCCGAACTGGTCAGCGCGGACGCCTACCGCCGCGTGATGGACGCGATCCGCGACCTGGATTACAAGGTCAATCTGGCAGCGCGGCGGCTGCGCACCAACCAGACCCATACCATCGCCATCGTGATCCCGACTATCTCCGAGCCAGTGATCCACGAGATCGTGGAAGCGGTGGAAGATGTCGCCATTACCCACCAGTACACGCTGTTGGTATGCAGCACACGCGGCGACACCGCCCGCGAGGAAGCCTATATCCAACTGCTGACCCAACAAACGCTGGTAGACGGTGTATTGTACGTCTCGCCGCGTTCCGCGCCGGAGCAGGTGCTCAAACTGGCGCACGGTAACGCGCCGTTGGTGCTGTGCAATTACACCATCGACGGGCTGAATACGCCCAGCGTACTGGTCGATCACGTCCGCTCGATCTACCAGGCGACCCGCTACCTGCTGGAACTCGGCCACCACCGGATCGCGCTGCTGAACCTGGCCGCGCCGCACTATTACCCGGCCCGGATGCGGCGCAAGGGGTTTGAAAAAGCCTATGTGGATGCGGGTCTGATGCCCGACCCGGCGCTGATCGTGGAACTGGTCCAGCCGACCTATGCCCACGACGACTGGCGCGACGCGATCACCGGGCTGCTGGACCAACCGGATCGCCCAACGGCCATTGTCGCGTTTAACGACAACGTGGCGTTGGAAGTATACGCCGCCTGCCGCGCGCGGGGACTGCGTATTCCTGATGACCTGTCCGTAACCGGCTGCGATAATATCCTGTCATCGCGCTACGTCGATCCGCCGCTGACGACCGTTCGCGTGCCGTCTGCCGACGCGGGACGGTTAGCCATGCGCTACCTGATCCGCCTGATCACCGACGAAAACGCCGTCATTCCGCCGATCACGCTGTTCGATGTAGACCTGATCGTGCGCGAATCGTGCGCGCCGCCGCCTTAAAAGTTTGGAGTGATGAGTTTTTAGTTTTGGGTAGGTGATTTGGGAGTATTTACACCGTCTCGAATACTGGTTTGACCAAAAACCAATAACTCACAACTAATAACTCAAACTGAGGAGGAAAAAACATCCTGATGACAAATATCCAACACCTGTTTGACCTACAAGGCAAAACCGCCGTCGTGACCGGCGGCGCGGGCGTACTGTGCAGCGCAATGGCGCGTATGCTGGCGGCGCACGGCGCGAATGTGGCGATTCTGGATTTGGCCGGAGATCGCGCCGGGGCGCTGGCCGGTGAATTGGGTGAGCACGCTATCGGCATTGGCACCAACGTGCTCGACCGCGCTTCAATCGAAGCCGCCGCGCAGCAGATCATGGATACGTTCGGCCCGGTGGATATTCTGATCAACGGCGCGGGCGGCAACAAGGCCGCCGCGACCACCGGTTCTGAACTCTCATTTTTTGACCTGCCGCCCGACGCGGCGCAGTGGGTTTTCAACCTAAACTTTTTGGGAACGTTTCTCCCCTCACAAGTTTTTGGCCGCCAGATGGTCGCGCAGGAATCGGGCATCATTCTCAACATCTCGTCGATGAGCACGTTCAGACCGCTGACGCGCATCCCGGCTTATAGCGCCGCTAAAGCCGCCGTGAGCAACTTTACGCAGTGGCTGGCGGTCCACATGGCGCAGGAATATACGCCCGCGATCCGCGTGAACGCCATTGCGCCAGGATTCCTGCTGACCGATCAGAACCGTTTCCTGCTGACAGACAAAGACTCTGGCGACCTGACACAACGCGGCCAGCAAATTCTCGATCACACCCCGGCGGCGCGTTTCGGCGATCCCGACGATCTGCTCGGCGCGGTGCTGTGGTTGATCACGCCCGCGTCGGCCTTCGTGACCGGCGTGGTTGTGCCCATCGACGGTGGGTTTAGCGCGTATTCAGGAGTGTGAGCCATGCTGTACACACAAGCCACCGTCCCCATCGGGACTCTCTCCGACGATACGATCCGCGATACCATCGCGCGCGGGCTGGAAGGACGTTTCAGCGGCCAGCGGGTGTTGGTGCTGATTCCCGATCATACTCGCACGCTGCCATTAGCACAGTTATTCCCGCTGCTGGTCGAAGCGCTGCACGACGCCCGGCAGGTCGATTTTATGGTCGCATTGGGAACGCATCTGCCGCTGGACGAAAATGCGCTGTGCAAACTGGTCGGCATCATGCCCGCCGAACGGACCAGCACGTACAAAAACATTGGCCTGCTCAACCATGCCTGGGACGATCCCGCCACGCTGCACACCATCGGCACGATCACCCAGGATCAGGTCAAGGCGCTGGCCGGGGACGTCTGGCACCCGTCGCTGGGCGGCGATGTGCCAATCCGTATCAACCGCGCCGCGTTAGAGTGCGATCACATCCTGATCGTGGGGCCAACCTTCCCGCACGAGGTCGTGGGATTTTCCGGTGGAGCCAAGTACCTGTTTCCCGGCATTTCCGGGCCGGAGATGATCAACGTCACGCACTGGCTCGGCGCGCTGCTCACGATCCTGAATACCATCGGCATCGAACAAACCCCCATGCGGGCCATGATCCACGCCGCCGCCGAACATTTATCTACGCCGATCACGCTGTTGGGTCTGGTGGTGGACCAGGGCGGGCTGGCGGGGATGTTTATTGGACCGCACACCGAAGCGCACCACGCCGCCGCCGAACTTTCGGCGCAGCGGCACATCATCTGGCTGGACCAACCCTACCGGCGCGTGCTGTCGAAAGCGCCGCCGATGTATGACGAATTGTGGACCGGCGCGAAAGCGATGTACAAGCTCGAACCGGGCATCGCGGACGGCGGCGAGGTGATCGTCTACGCGCCGCACCTGGACACCATCAGCGACGTACACGGCACGTACATCCGGCAAACCGGCTACCACGTCCGCGATTATTTCCTGAAGCAGTGGGATCGTTTCGTCGACGTGCCGATGGGCGTCCTGGCGCATAGCACGCACCTGAAGGGATCGGGCACGTTTGAAAACGGGATCGAAATCCCGCGCATCCAGGTCACGCTGGCGAGTAAAATTCCGCCGGACGTGTGCGCCGCGATTAACCTGGGTTACATGGACCCGGCCAGCATCCACGTTGAGGACTGGTTAAACCGCGAAGACGAGGGTATTTTGTACGTGCCCAAAGCGGGCGAGTATCTGTACCGGGTGAAGCAGTCATGAGTCATGAGTTTTGAGTTTGGGGTTTTGAGTAAACAATTGGTTCCTGAGACGAATCGGTAGTCAACCTGATCGTACCATCACTCAAAACCAAGAACCAACAACTAATGACGGACTCATCACTCAAAACTCACAACCCACAACAATAAACAACAGGGAGACAAACACACATGGGTAACTATCATCTGGGCATGGTGGGACTGGGCGTCATGGGCGGCAACCTGGCCCGCAATTTTGCCTCGAACGGCTTTTCGGTGGCCGGGTACGATCTGGACGCCGGTAAGCGCGCCGCCTTCGATCAACACGCCGCCGAGGGCGTCAAGAGTTTTGCCGATATCGAGAGCTTTCTGGCCGCGCTGGAAAAACCGCGCCGGATCGTGTTCCTGGTCCCGTCCAACGTGGTCGATCAGGCAATGGAACCGCTCAAGCCGCACCTGGACAAAGGCGACCTGCTGATTGACCTGGGTAACAGCTTTTTTGGCGATACCGAACGCCGCTCGAAGCAACTCGAAGCCGAGGGATTTTTGTTCATTGGCAGCGGCGTGTCTGGCGGGGAAAAAGGCGCGTTACGCGGCCCGTCAATCATGCCGGGCGGTCAGCCGGAAGCCTACGAACTGGTCAAAGCGTCGTTTGAGGCCATCTCCGCGAAGGTCAACGGCGATCCGTGCGTGACCTACATCGGGCCGCGCGGCGCGGGCCACTACGTCAAAATGGTACATAACGGCATCGAGTACGGCATCATGCAGTTGATCGCGGAAGCCTACGACGTGTTGAAACGCGGCATTGGCGCGACGAATGAAGAACTTCACAAAGCCTTCAGCGCGTGGAACGCCGCCGAGATGAATTCCTACCTGATCCAGATCACGGCGGACATTTTCGGCCACACCGATCCCGATACCGGGCGGCACATCGTAGACCTGATCCTGGACGAAGCCAGGCAGAAGGGCACCGGCAAATGGACCAGCCAGAACGCGCTGGACCTGGGCATCCCGACTCACACCATCAACGCGGCGGTCGATTCGCGCATCATTTCCGCGCTGAAGGATGAACGAGTCGCCGCCGAAAAGCAGTTCGATGGTCCCGCCATCACGTTTGACGGCGACCGGGCGGTATTCTTCGAGCAGGTGCGCGGCGCGCTGTACGCCTCGATCCTGTGTTCCTACGCGCAGGGCCTCGCGCTGATCCAGGCCGCCAGCGCGGACTATAACTACAACCTGGACATCGAGGGAATCGCCCGCATCTGGCGCGGCGGGTGCATCATCCGGGCCGCGCTGCTGGAAAACGTCCGGCAGACGTACCGCGCCCAGCCCGATCTGCCCAATATGCTGCTGGCCGAACCGTTCCGCAGCCAGATCGCGGAACGCCAGGACGCATGGCGCACGGTGATCCAGCGCGCGGTCGGCTGGGGGATTCCGGTTCCGGGGTTGGCGGCGTCACTGGCCTATTTCGACGCTTACCGGACCGGGCGGCTGCCCGCCAATCTGACCCAGGCGCAGCGCGATTATTTTGGTTCGCACACCTACCGCCGTACCGACAAAGACGGCGTATTCCATACCGAATGGGAAGACTGAGGAAGGGATTTATGGCAAAACCTATGAACGTCATCGTGGCGCAGTCGGGCGGACCGACGCCCGTGATCAATAACTCGCTGCGCGGCGTGATCGAAGCCTGCCGCGATATGCCGGACGTATTTGGCACGGTTTACGGCGGTTGGCACGGGATCGAGGGCGTGCTGAAAGAGGAATTGATCAACCTCTCGGCCCAGGACCCGCAGGAAATCGCGCTGCTGCGCACCACGCCCGCCGCTGGATTCATCGGCACCTGCCGCTATAAGCTGAAAGGCCGCCAGCAGGAAGATTTTGAGCGCGTGATCGAGGTCATGAAGGCGCACGACGTCGGCTACTTTTTCTACATCGGCGGCAACGACTCGATGGACACTGCCCACAAAGTTTCCCAACTCGCGGCGGATCGCGGGCTGAGTCTCGTGGCGGTCGGCGTGCCGAAGACCATCGACAACGATGTCGGTGACTCGGAATTTAAGCTGATCGACCACACGCCCGGTTACGGCAGCGTGGCGCGCTACTGGGCGCTGAACGTCCAGAACGCCAACGAAGAAAATATGGGGTCCAGTCCTGCCGATCCGGTATTGGTGCTGCAAGCGATGGGCCGCAAGATCGGTTTCATTCCGGCAGCGGCGCGTCTGGCCGATCCCAACCGTGAACTGCCGCTGTTGATCGTGCTGGCCGAAGCGGGCCTTCCGCTCGATGATCTGGCCGACGCGGTGAATGATACGCTCAAGACACACGGGCGCGCGGTAGTCGTGGTCAGCGAAGGCTTTGACGTGGGCGAGATCGGCGCGCGTAAAGACTCATTCGGCCATACCGAATTCGGGGCCAGCAAGATGATGGTCGGGCAGGTCGTGATCAACTATCTGAACGAGCGCGGCCTGCCGGTCCCCGGATCGGCGCGGGCCAATATCGTCGGGACCGACCAGCGCCACGCGATGATCTACGCCTCGACGGTGGACCTGGATGAGGCGTATCTCGTCGGGCGGAAAGCGGTCGAGATTGCGGCCAGCGGCGAAAACGGTTACATGGCGACCATACTCCGCGCGCCGGGGGCACAGTATTCGGTGACATTTGATAAAGTCCCGTTGGAACAGGTCGCCAACTCGGAGCGCTTCTTCCCGAAAGCGTGGATGGCGGACAACAAGCTCGACGTGACCGACGATTTCTTGGCCTACGCCCGCCCACTGATCGGAGACGATACGCCCGCGATCCCAATGGAAGACGGTTTGCAGCGTTTCGCGCGCCTGGAGCCGTTGTTCGCCGCGCAGAAGTTGGCGCGTTACGTCCCGCAGAATTACCGGTAGCCTCACCCCTAAATTCCCTCTCCATGACGCTGCGCTATGGAGAGGGGACTTGAGTTCTCCCCCTCTCCAAGCATTGGAGAGGGGGCCGGGGGGTGAGGCTAACGCGCAAAATTTAATAGCGATCACACCTAATCCACAGAAAGGCAACCCAGCATGAGTGACCCGGCGCAACCCTTACGCGACTTCGAACCCCAACACCAGTTTTTCATCGGCATCGACTCGGACGGCTGCGCCTTCGATTCGATGGAAATCAAGCACAAGGAATGCTTCACGCCGAACATCATCAAGTATTGGGACCTGCAAGCCGTCTCGAAATACGCGCGCGAAGCCTCCGAGTTCGTCAACCTGTACTCGAAGTGGCGCGGCATCAACCGCTGGCCCGCGCTGGTGATGGTCTTCGACCTGCTAACCGAGCGCGAAGAAGTCCAGCGCCGCAAGGTGGCGATTCCCCAGGCTGAACCGCTGCGCGCCTTCATCGCCCAGGACCAATATCCGCACAGCAACGATGGGCTGAAAACCTACATGCAGCAGCATCCCGGCGATCCCGTGCTGGAACAGGCGCTCCATTGGACGGTAGCCGTCAACGATGCCATTGCCGATATGGTGCATGGCGTGCCACCGTTCCCCTACCTGCGCGAAAGTCTGGACGCTATGTCGGATAAGGCGGACATGATCGTGGTATCGGCCACGCCCAACGCCGCGCTCGAATCCGAGTGGAACGAGCACGATATCGCGCAGTACGTGCGCGTGATCGCGGGACAGGAAATGGGCAAAAAGGCTGCGCATATCCAGATGGCGGCGGCGGGCAAATATAGTCCTGAACGGATTCTGATGATCGGGGATGCGCCCGGCGATATGCGGGCCGCGAAAGCCAATAACGCGCTGTTCTACCCGATCAATCCCGGTGACGAGGAACGCTCGTGGCAGCGCTTCCATGATGAGGCGATGGGCCGTTTCTTCTCCGGCACCTACGCGGGCGGCTACGAAGCGAGCCTGATCGCGGAATTTGAAACGTATCTGCCCGATACGCCGCCCTGGAAACGGTAGCGTTTCGCGTCCCAGTATCCACGTTATAATCAAGGGTAGGCGCGCGGCGCGTCTGCCCTGATTTTTTGCATACCGTAGGGTCAATTCATGAATTGACCCTACGTTGGAACGCACATCAAAGGAGTTTTTGACATGGCACGAGTAGGCTATATTGGTTTGGGTCTGATGGGGTCCGGCATGGCGCGCAATTTGATGAAAGCCGGGCATACGCTGGTCGTGCATAACCGCAGCCGCGCCATTGTGGACGAATTCGCCCGCGAAGGGGCAGCGCCCGCCACATCGCCGCGTGAAGTGGCCGAACAAAGCGATTTTGTGTTCACGAACCTGCCGGATTCGCCGGATGTGGAGTTGGTCGCGCTGGGGCCGGACGGCGTGATCGAAGGCGCACACGAGGGCCTGATCTTCATCGACAACAGCACCATTAAGCCCGAAACTGCTCGCCACATCGCCGCCGAACTGGAAAAAGTCGGCGTCATGGCATTGGACGCGCCGGTCAGCGGGGGCGATATCGGGGCGCGGGCGGGTACGCTCAGCATCATGGTCGGCGGGCCGCA
>JAFGTJ010000251.1 GCA_016934195.1 Anaerolineae bacterium
ACCGATCCTGATGTGCCGATTGGCGCGACGCTTGATCCTGACCTGACCTGGAGCCTGGATTATAAACAGCAGGTCGCGCTGGTGGGCGTGGACGAAATGGTCCTGATGGCGCACGCCAGCGGCTTGATTGACTCCGGCCAGTATGAAACCTGGGTTGCCTACCAGATTGAGAGTTACATCGAGGCGTTGGCCGAACTGGACCGGCCCGCTGATCTGTTTGTCGCGCTGCCCACTTATGACGCGGCTCCCGAACATGATCCGGCGGTGGAGAGCATTCCCGTCGCGGTGCAGGGCGTCCGGCGCGGGATCGAATTGGCGGGCAATCACAGCGATTTGATCAAGGGAGTCGGGCTATACGAGTATAAATTTACCGACTCCCTGGAATGGGCTTTATTTGCCGAGCACTGGTTGGGCCGCAAACCGGAGTAATGACCGGCCCGGTTATTCGGGCCGGATCACCAGTCGATTGCCGTTTTCGCTGACCATAAAGCCCATGATGGTGATCAGTCCGTCGCCGTCGGGCGTGATAGTCCCTTCCTGTACGGCTGCCTCATCGCTCAACCCGATATTTTGCCAGTGATAGACCGTTCCCGGCGTGACGGTGAACTGCTGCAAGCGGCGCGGCGTTATATCTACCGTTTGATCCCCGGTCATGCTGCGCAGCACGACCGTCCATTCGGTCGGCAGGTCGATCACGGGTCCGGCGAAATTATTCGTGGACGAGGACCATTCCAGCGTCAGGTTATAACTGCCGACTCCATCTGGTGGGACCGGCGCGCTGCTGGAAGCGTTCGATAGGGCGGGCAGGCTTTCGTCTCGCCGGAAGTTCAGCCCGTCGAAGTCCCAGTTGGGATGGTAGCGGAATCCCAGCCAGGTATGGTCGTCGGGCGTTATTTCCCCGATAAAGGCCCGGTTGCCCTGGTAGAAGGCGGCATAACTGGGCCGGACGACTGTTTGCCAGTCGATCACGGTGTCCTGGGTGCCGTGCGCAATGGCGATAAAGGCCATTTCGTCTCCCCGGCGGACGGCTAACTGCGCGGCCAGATTTTGCCAATCCCAGACTCCGGTGTCCTGGTACGGCGCGAGATGAACCGCATCCGGCCCGCGAATCTCGACCGGCAGATTCAGCGCCCGCGCGCCCCATTTACTTTCCAACTCGTCCACCCACATGTTAGCGGCGGCGAAATTCATCATGGGTTCGCTGGCGGCGGCAGCGGCGAAAATGGCCGGGTAGCGTTCGGCCAGCATCAATGATCCCGTACCGCCCATCGAATGCCCGTAAACGTAAATCCGGTCAGGATCAATGATCGGCTGCTGAACGTTGCGTAACGTTTCGCGGACGGCGCTCAGCAAACGTTCTTCGGTGTAGTTCACGATGGGGCCAGTCGTGACGGGTATTTCGGTTCGGTAGTCGTGCGTGGCGCTGAACCCGAAATACCAGCTCTGGTTGGGATCGTCGCCCCACAGGTGGACGGCGCACCAGTACAGCGCGGCGTCAGCGACGGCGTACCGGCTGCCCCATCCCTCGATGTGCAGAATCAATGGAACCTGATCCCAGACCGCGCCGCCGCAGATTTCCGGCGTCGGCAGGCCCACCCAGTAGTTATAGGCGTACTGCTGATGGTTGTTCGCTCGTTCCAATTCTTCCCAATTGGGCAGTCCCAACCAATTGGTGCCCAGGCGTGGTGCGTCGAAGGTCGGGTTATACGTCGCGTAATCCATAAACTGGGTGTAAACCCGGCTCAGCCTGTCCGCCGATTCCCAGGCCAGCACCGGCTCCGGCTCGCTGACCCATTCCGTGATGGGACCGGTTGTGGTCAGCAGCAGCGATCCGTCCGAACTGCGCACGGCGTAATAAAAATTGCCGTTCTCGTGCGTGGTCCAGATGAATAGCCCGGTGCCGTCGGCAAGCTGCGGCCCGCGATCCGTGATCACGTAGTTCCGCAGCGACACGTAGCTGCCGTCTTCGTAGGGTGGTTCGACCGCTCGCGCCCGTTCCGTCCAGAAAATGCCCGATCCCTGCGGTACGTCTGCGATGACTTGCGCCGCGCCGAGTGTGTTGTCATCGATGGGCGCGGTATGCCGCAAAATCTGGTAGGTCAGCGTGGGATTGTTGGGTACTTCCGGCCACGTCAGAAACGTCTGCCCGCTGTGGTGAAAAGTATCCAGCCCGCCAGATGGTGTCGCGGAGGGGGCGCTGGCCGGGGGCGGGGCAGGGACGGTGTTGGCAGTCAGTGTTGTGTCCGGCGATGCTACGGCGGCATTATTCGCACTGTCCATCGTGTAGAGCAGAATAGCCGCGCCGCCAGGGGGAACCATTACCTCGGTGACTTCGGTGGTTTGCACGCTCCATCCAGACAGATCGGCGTTATCGGGGATATCGCCGCCGCCGGTCGCCCCTGTGACCAGCAGCATCGGCTGATTTAGCGTCATACCGCGTGGTGGGCCAGCCGGATCGGGATTGACCAATACCAGCCCATTGCTATAGTCGCGGGCGTACAGTCCCGCCGGACTGAGCAAATTTTCGACTGATGCGGGCGGCGGTGCCAACGGGTATCCGATGGGGAGATCGTATTCGGGGAACCATTCCGCGCCCTGGCTCACTTCCAGGTTGAGGTAGGTATGATCGCCCTTGATCAGCAGGTAGTTTGCCAGCGTCCACAGGCGTTCCGACACGTCCCACACGTAGCTTTGCAGGATCACGATCCGGTCCTGGTTGATCAGCGCCAGCGCGCGATCCATTTGCAGCAACCAGTCGCCCTGCTCGAACCGTTCATATTCGCCCCACCCGGCGAAACCCTCGATCATCACGCCGTCGGCGCGGCTGTAATCGGTCGTTTCGCGTGTTGTGACCAGCATCCCGGCGTTGACGATCAGCGCGTATTCGGGACTCAGTTCGCCCTGCGCCCAGGTCATCCAGTCGTTGAGGCGGCGTGTCCAGTCGGCCTCGAATGCTTCATCATACGATGGCAGGGCAGGTCGCCAATCCTCCGCGCCCAGGTAATTCGGCACGGTCACGCTGTCCGCAAACAGGCCGTTGGCCTCATTGGTGGCGAGTTGGGCCTGAATCTCGCCCATCCACCAATCACGCCAGCCGGGATGATCGATATCCATCAGGTACCAGCCCCACGCGCACCAGTACACGCGCTGGCCGTCAACATGATAGAACCATTCTTCCGGCAGCACGCCGTCGCCGGGCCATTCCTGCACCCAGTCGTCGCCGTAGATAAAGGCCAGATACTCGCCTTCCGGCTGGCAGTCCCCGGTCGCAGCCCGGTAGCCGATTCCCGGTCCCAGCCGGTAGTGCAGCACCACGAAATCCGCGTTATAAGCCCGCAGGCGGCGTGCGCCGCTGGTTGTCAGTTTTTGCGTGCCGTCGTAGTGGGTGGCGGCGAATTCCGCCTGTGCATCCGTTAGGGTGTGTACGTCGATCTGGTCGTTAAAAACGTGGATACCTTCGGTGGTGGTGGGTAAGACGTCTGCTGCCGGTGCGGTTTGGGCGATGGTTGTATGTGTGGCTGCGCCCGTGATACCTGCCAGCAGCGCCAGAATACCAGGAATCCAGATAAGGTGTTTGCGCATGGCCCCCTCCTGAACTATTTGAACGTATTGTAGTAGTGAAATCGGTCAAGGGATAGCAGCGGCATGTCCCTGATACAAATTTCCGCAGTAAATAATGATAAACTGCACTATTCCGTTGAGATCACGCATTATATAGTAGGCTTGCTACAGGCACGGTTAGATTATTTTATCCGGTTCACACGAACCAGAAAGGGATGGGGATTTAGCGGCATAATTTTATGATCAACTGGATTGGGAAAGATTGTTTTGTCCACTTCGCCTATATTGAATGCTTCTTGCCCTGCTAGGGGCGTCGCCGCAGCCAAAATTTTCATAACCTCACCGTAACCAGGCGTGGGGCTTTTGTGTTCAAGGCACTTAGACTTGAGGAGGCAGACCTCCCTTGAAAGCAGCAGAGAAATCCACCTTATTTGATCGCGTTGTGAAGGCAACACCGGGCGGCGAGGCGTTGGCCCAGTGTTTGCAATGCGGCTCGTGTGGGGGATCGTGTCCGTCTGCGGTAGATATGGATCATTCCCCCCGCGCGTTGTTTGCCATGATCAACGCCGGGATGGAGGATGAGGTTCTGGGCAGTAATACGCCCTGGTACTGCGTATCGTGTTATGCCTGTACCACCCGCTGCCCGCAGAATATCCCCATCACCGATATCATGTATACCCTAAAACAAATGGCCGTTCAGCGCGGACACTACGATCACCCGCACGCCATTAAGTTTTCTGAAACGTTTATCGGCTTTGTCGAACAGCGCGGACGCGGGTTTGAGTTTGGGCTGGCAACACGCTACCACCTGTTTCACCGCCCCAAGCAATTTCTCCAACCGACTCAAGTGTTCAAGATGGGCGCGATGGGCGCGAACATGATGCGGCGTCAGCGGCTTCCGGTTCGCCCCGTGTCGATCCGCGAAATCGACCAGTTGCAAGCGATCCTGGCGAAAGCTAAAGTGGTGGCCGCGAAGGAGATGCAGGCATGAGCCAAAAAACGTATACATACTATCCGGGTTGTTCGCTCCAACACGGCAATCACGCCTACGAAGTGTCCAACCGGGCGGTCGCTAAAGCGTTGGGATTCGAACTGGCCGAGATTGACGATTGGAACTGCTGCGGCGCGACCGAGTATTTTTCGCTCAACCGGCTGCCCGCCTATGCGCTGGTGGCACGCAATCTGGCGCGCGCGGCGGACGGCGGTGCAACGGAAGTCGTTGCGCCATGTAGCGCCTGTTTCTTGAATCTGTACAAGACCGACAAGCACATGAAGCTCTATCCCAAGCTCAACGATCAGGTCAATGAGGCGTTGGGGGCCGGGAATCTGAGCTACAAGCCGGGGACGCTCAAAGTACGGCATCTGCTCGAAATGATCATCACCGATGTCGGCTTCGATATGCTGAAAGACCGCACCCGCCGCCCGCTGTACGGGTTGAATTTCGCGCCCTACTACGGCTGCCTGATCGCGCGGCCCGACAACGTGTTGGACAGCACCGAACAACCGACCTTGATGGACCAGATGATCGAAGTTCTGGGCGCGAAGGCCACCGATTTTCACCTGAAAACGTTCTGCTGCGGCGGTCATATGACTCAGATCAGCGAGGAAACCGCGTATGGGATGATTCACCGCATTATCAAAAACGCGGTGGACAGCGGGGCCGACGCGATTGTGACGATTTGCCCCATGTGCCAGATGAACCTGGACGTATATCAGGGTTACGCCAATGATATGTTCGGGACGAAGTACGAAATACCGGTGATGTTCTTCACGCAGGTAATCGGGCTGGCATTAGGTCTGTCGCCAAGGGAACTGGGTTTCGGGCAGGAATTTGTCAATATGTCGGGCCTGATCGACAAAATTCAGTCGTCTCCGCCCCCCAAAGCTAAGGCCGCGCGCCGTCCGAAAGAGGCGCTGCCGATGCCCGTGATGCCGGAATAGGAGGTCCACATGAGTGAACAACGAGTTGGTGTGTATGTCTGTCACTGCGGGCACAATATCGCCGGTACGGTGGACGTGGAACACGTCGCCGAATGGTCGGCCAATTTGCCCAACGTCGTCATCTCGCGTGACAACAAGTTCATGTGTGCCAGCACCGGCCAGGAGCAGATCGAGGAAGATATCAAGGAATTCGATTTGACGCATGTCGTTGTGGCGTCGTGTTCGCCGCATATGCACGAGAAGACATTTCGTAACGCCTGCGCGCGGGCCGGGCTGAACCCGTACCTGTTCGAGATGGCGAATATCCGCGAACACGCTTCGTGGGTACATGCGAGCGACAAGGACGGGGCGACGAACAAAGCCAAGTCGCTGGTCAGCGCTGCCGTGCATCGCGTGATTCATCAAGAGCCACTCCAACCGATGCAGGTCGATATCCGGCCCGAAACGCTGGTGGTCGGCGGCGGTATCGCCGGGATTCAGACCGCGTTGGAGATCGCAGACGCGGGCTACCATGTGTATCTCGTTGAGCGCGAACCAAGCATCGGCGGGCATATGGCGATGTTCGACAAGACGTTCCCCACGCTGGACTGCTCGGCGTGTATCCTGACGCCCAAGATGTTCGACGCGGGATCGCATCCCCATATCACGCTGCTGTCCTACAGCGAAGTGGAGCAGGTGGACGGTTACGTCGGTAATTTCACCGTCAGGGTACGCCGCAAGGCGCGCCATGTGGATGAAGACCTGTGTACCGGCTGCGGTTCGTGCTGGGAAAAATGCCCGATCAAGGTGATCGATACCGTTTTCGAGGCCGGTTTGGGAAGTCGTAAAGCGATCTACCGTCCCTTCCCGCAGGCGGTGCCGAAGTACCCGATCATCGATGTAGAGAACTGTACCTACTATAAATCTGGCAAGTGCCGGATGTGCGAGAAGGTCTGCCCGACCGAAGCGATCCGCTTTGATCAGGAAGATGAAATCCTTGAGGTCGAGGTGGGCAACATCGTTCTGGCGACCGGGTTCCAGTTGTTTGATCCTCGCCGTATTCCGAACTATGGCTATGGCCGGTTGGAAAATGTCTTCACCAACCTGGAATTTGAACGGCTCTCCAATGCGGCAGGCCCGACTGAAGGCAAAATTGTGTTGCGCGATGGCGTGACCGAACCGGAATCGGTGGCGATTGTGCATTGTGTCGGCAGCCGTGATAAGAACTATAACTCGCACTGCTCCGCGATTTGCTGCATGGCTTCGCTGAAGTTCGCGCACCTGGTTATGGAAAAGACCGGTGCGAAGGTTTACAACTTCTATATCGACATGCGGTCTATCTCGAAGGGCTACGAGGAATTCTATCACCGCATCATGGAGGAGGGGGCCAGCTTCATTCGTGGCAAGGTTTCGGAAATCACGGACGCGGCCCATACCCCCGAAGAAGAGGGTAAGCTGATCCTGGTGTGTGAGGATACGCTGATCGGCAGGCCGCGCCGGGTGCCGGTGGACATGGTGATTTTGTCTGCTGGACTGGAACCGCGCGCCGATGCGCAGGAAGTTGGCTATATGTTCGGCGCGGGCTGTGGCGATACCGGATTCTTCACCGAGCGCCATCCCAAGCTGGACCCGGTAGCGACTGTGACCGAAGGCGTGTTTATCGCCGGGGCGTGCCAGGGCGCGAAGGACATTCCCGATAGTGTGGCGCAAGGAGCGGCGGCGGCGGCGCGCGTGCTCGCCACGATCTCCAAGAAGCAGGTCAATCTGGAACCGGTGCGGGCCGAGATCGACGAGTCCCGTTGCTCTGGCTGCCGGATCTGCAACAATATGTGCCCCTATCACGCCATTGACTTCATCGAAGCCGACGGCGTTTCGCGTGTGAATCCGGCGCTGTGCAAGGGCTGTGGCACCTGTGTTGCCGCGTGCCCCAGCCAGGTAATCAATGGCGCGCACTTCACCTTTGACCAGTTGATCGCCGAGATCGACGGTATCATGGTCGATGTGACTGCCGGTGCCCTGGAAGTCGTCTAGTCAGGAGATAGTTAGCAATGAGCGACAACGGAACGTTTAAGCCCGTGATTGTGGGCTTTTTGTGCAACTGGTGTTCCTATCGCGCGGCTGACCTGGCGGGCACTTCCCGCATGGGGTACCCGGCAACGCTGCGTGATATTCGGATTATGTGTACCGGGCGGCTCGACCCGACCTTCGTGCTGCGCGCCCTGCAAAAAGGCGCGGATGGTGTGCTGATCATGGGTTGTCATCCGGGGCAGTGCCACTACCAGGAAGGGAACTACAAGGCCATCCGGCGTTTTGCGCTGCTCAAGCGCACCTTGCGCCAGTTGGGTCTTGAGGAAGAGCGCGTTCAACTACACTGGGCATCGGCGGCGGAAGGCGTTCGCTTCGCCGAGACGGTGACTCGGATGACGAAAGAGATCACGGCCCTCGGTCCGCTCGATTGGTCGCACAATTGGCCGAACGAGGACCCCTACGCATTGGAGGAGGCCGCACATGAGTGATAAAAAAGGTAAGTTGGGATTGTATTGGGCCTCGTCCTGCGGCGGGTGTGAGATCGCGGTATTGGCCCTGCACGAGAAGATTCTCGATGTGGCGGCGGCATTCGATATCGTGTTCTGGCCGTGCGTGATGGACTTCAAGTACGAAGATGTCGAGGCGCTGGAAGATGGCGAGATCGACGTGTGCCTGTTCAACGGCGCGATCCGCAATGACGAAAACGCACATATGGCGCATGTGCTGCGCCAGAAATCGAAGGTGTTAGTCGCATTTGGCGCGTGCTCGTTCGGTGGTTCGATGCCCGGTTTGGCGAACTTCACCGATAAGGATGCTATGTTCGACTGGATTTACAAACAGTCTCCCAGCACCGACAACCCGCAGGGAACTTTGCCCCAGAAGCATTCTCAAGTGCCCGAAGGCGAGCTGACACTGCCGAATTTCTGGCGGACGGTGAAGACGCTGGCCCAGATCGTCCCGGTGGATTACTATCTGCCCGGCTGCCCGCCGGAAGCGCACCAGATCGAAGCGGCAGTGACGGCTATCGTGACCGGCCAACTGCCGCCGCCCGGTTCGGTAATCGGGCCGGATGTGACCGTTTGTGATGAGTGCTCGCGTACCAAGAACGAAAAGAAGATCAAGCACTTCTATCGTCCACAGGAAATCATCCCTGATCCAGATGTATGTTTGTTGGAACAAGGGCTGTTCTGTGCCGGGATCGGTACACGCTCTGGTTGTGGCGCGTTGTGTCCGCAGGTTGGTATGGGGTGCCGGGGCTGTTACGGTCCGAATGAAGGTGTGTTGGATCACGGTGCCAAGATTCTCACCGGCATCGCGTCTGTGTTGGATGCCAATACGCCCGAAGAAGTTGACAAAATTCTGGATACGCTCCCCGATCCGGCAGGGTATTTCTACCGCTTCCATCTGCCCCAGTCGTTGCTGCGTCGCAGGGCGCTCGGCAACGGCCAGAAGCAGACCGCCAAAACTGGCGAAGCTACATAGGCCAGGAGGAAAACTATGACACGCATTTCCATTGACCCGATCACCCGGCTCGAAGGGCACGGTAAGATCGAAATCTTCCTGGACGATCAGGGCGAGGTTGAGAATTGCTACTTTCAGGTGCCGGAACTGCGCGGGTTCGAGGTATTCTGCATCGGGCGTCCGGTGGAAGAAATGCCGCGCCTGACCAGCCGCATCTGTGGCGTATGCCCCGAAGCGCACTTGATGGCGGGCGCGAAGGCATGTGATGCCGTGTATAACGTCGAGGTTCCGTCGGCTGGTAAAAAGTTGCGCGAACTGCTCTACATGGCGTTCTATTGCACGGACCACACCACGCATTTCTACGCGCTGGGTGGCCCGGATTTTGTAGTGGGTCCCGATGCGCCGAAAGCCGAGCGTAACATCCTGGGCGTGATCGCCAAAGTCGGCCTCGAAATTGGCGGCCAGGTGATCGCCACGCGCAAGCGCAATCACGAAGTGATCAAAATGATCGGTGGGCGCGCGATCCATCCGGTGGCCGCGATTCCCGGCGGCATGAGTAAGCCGATCAGCGCGGAAGAACGCGATCTGATTGTTGGTATCGCCAAAGAGAACATTGAGTTTGCCCAGTTTACGATCCAACTGCTGCATGACGTGGTGCTGGCGAACAGTGGGTACGTCGATCTGATTACCAGCGACGGCTACACCCAAAAAATCTACTATATGGGTTTGGTAGACGAGAACAATTACGTTAACTTTTACGATGGCAAGGTTCGCGTGGTGGACCCGAACGGCAACGAGCATTGCAAGTACGCGCCGCACGAGTACACCGAGTACGTGGCCGAGCACGTTGAACCCTGGTCTTACCTCAAGTTCCCGTATCTGAAAAAGGTAGGGTGGAAGGGCTTTGTAGACGGCAATGACAGCGGCGTTTACTGCGCCACCCCGCTTTCGCGTTTGAATGCGGCGGATGGCATGGCAACCCCGTTAGCTCAGGCCGAATACGAGAAGATGTACGAGGTTCTGGGCGGTAAGCCGGTTCATCATATGCTGGCCGCGCACTGGGCGCGCGTGATCGAATTGCAATACGCCGCCGAACGGATGCTGGAGTTGGCCGAAGACCCGGAGATCATCAGCCCTGAAGTGCGCGCTATTCCAACGGCGACCCCGCGCGAGGGCGTGGGCATTGTCGAAGCGCCGCGCGGCACGCTGACGCATCACTATGTCACCGATGAAAACGGGATTCTCGAACGGGCGAACTTGATCGTTGGCACGACGAACAACAACGCGCCAATCTTTATGAATATCAAGAAAGCCGCTACAAGCCTGATCCATAAGGGTGTGGTGAACGACGGCATCTTGAACATGATTGAGATGGCATTCCGGTCGTATGACCCGTGCCTGTCGTGCGCGACTCACACTCTGCCGGGCCAGATGCCGTTAGAGGTTATTGTGCGCGATCACAGCGGCGACACGACTCATCATTTGAGCCAATATGTTGAGCCTGTGTTGTTGACGAAACCGGACTAGACGAAACCGAACTCGATTAGAGGAGAGCAGCCGTTGGACGAAGATACCATTACAGATACTATTGTGGTGGGCCTGGGCAATCCGATCCTATCGGATGATGGGGTCGGGTGGCAGGTGGTGCAGCGGCTGCGTGATACCTTAAATAGTCAAGCGAAAAATGGACGGTCAGACAATCTCCCTGTGCATGTCACCGAGTCGCGCATGGGGGGATTGTTGTTGGCCGAAATGATGATCGGATACCGGCGAGCCGTGATCGTGGATGCGATCATAACCGGGGAATGTTCTCCGGGGACGGTCGTGTGCTGCAAGCTGGAAGACCTGCCCGGTGATACGTTAAATACCTCGTCGGCTCATGATACTAATCTCGTTACGGCATTAGAGGCAGTCCGGCGGTTTGGTGGCTCGGTGCCGGTTAATGGTGCCATTGATATTGTAGCGGTTGAAGTGCAGGATGTGTGGACACTGGCGGAGCAGTGTACGCCTGAGATTCAACAGAGTATCCCATCTGTTGTGGCTAAGGTGATGGAATTGTTGGATTAGGGCTTGACACATCGTTTTCTACCGCTATAATGCTGGTCGCTTCGAGGGACTGAAGCGGATTTTCAAACCAAAACCAAATCGCTCTTGTCAGTGAACAGATTGTATGGTACGATACGTTCACTCTGGTCAAGTGAGGAGGTACCGGACACAATATATAGACTGAAGTGGTGTAGTGCCACAACAGGATAGTGTGTCTGG
>JAFGTJ010000252.1 GCA_016934195.1 Anaerolineae bacterium
CCGGAACGCGATCCCGGCCAGCAGCACGCCCACCACGATCAGCCCTGCCGCCGTCAGATACACCGCTTGCAGACCTTCCACCAGCGCGAACGGTGGCGCGTCGGCCACGTCGTCCAGCGCATCGCCCAACCCGGACGCGGCGATCACGCGGCTGGAATAGACCGCGCCCAGCAGCGGAATCCCGATCACCTGTCCCAGGTTGCGCGAGAGCGCCAGCAGGCCCGATGCCACGCCCAGGTGTTCACGCGGGGCCGCGCCCATGATCGCGCTGTTGTTGGGTGACTGGAACAGTCCAAACCCGATCCCAAACGGGACCAGCCGCAGGATATAGCCCAACGTGCCGGTATCCTCTTTGAGGGTGGACACCAGCCAGCACCCCCCCACGATCACGACCAATCCCAGCAGCGAAATCCCCCGCGACCCGTAGCGGTCCGAGAGCGATCCCGATATGGGGGCCATCACGCCCAACGCAATCGGAATAATCGTCAGGAATAGCCCGACATGCTGCGGCTGGTAGCCCTTGACCTCTTCCAGGTAGAAGGGCAGCACAATCCGCGCCGACATCGCCACGAACACCAATAAGCCGGTTGCCAGACTGATGCTGAACAACAGGTCGCGGAACAGCCGCAGGTCGATCATGGGCTGGACCAGCCGCGCCTGCACGCCCAGGAAAATCACGACGCCGACCGCCGCGCCGAACAGCAGTCCCAGGATGGTGGGATTATTCCAGCCGGTCGTTGGGCCAAAGGTCAGGCCAACCGCCAGCGCGACCAGCGTCAGGGCCATGATCACCGCGCCTACCGCATCGAAGCGCTGGCTGCCCGCCGGTCGCCAGCCGGGAATGTAGCGCCGTGACAGTAGAAAACCCGCGATCCCGACCGGCAGGTTGACCAAAAAAATCGCGCGCCAGCCCACCACGCCGATTAGCAGCCCGCCCAGCGTTGGCCCCAGAATAATGCCCATCGACACCACCAACCCGGTAATGCCCAGCGCCCGCCCGCGCTCGGTCGGGGGGAAATTTTCGGTTACGATGGCCGAACCGAGCGCCTGGATCATGACCGCGCCCGCGCCCTGGATCACGCGGAAGGCGATCAGCGCGCCGACGGTCGGCGCGGTGCCGCACAGCACCGATCCGACTGTGAAGACCACCATGCCGCTGAGGTAAATGCGTTTTTTGCCGATCATGTCGGCCAGCCGCGCCACACCGAGCATCATCGAACAGAGCACCAACAGGTAGCTGATAATGACCCACTGCACGGTGGCAAAATCGGTGTGGAGTTCTTCCTCCAGCGTGGGCAGCGCGACCTGCACAATACTGGAGTCGATGGTGGACAGGAACACGCCCATTGCCACGCTGAGCATGATCCACCACTTGCGGGAGTAGTCTGGAGTCTGCATAAATTTAAGATTCCCTGAAAATTTAGAGTAGCCAATTATAGCGTAACTCGGCTAAAATGGTGGTTCAGACCATTTCAGACACGATGCCGCATTAAGGCCAGGAACGGTAAGGATACACGTCACTTGAACATACATTACACGTTGGACGACAGCGCCGCCCGCTTGCCACTGACCATTCGCAGCGCCGAAGGGGTGTTAGATCGCGCGGGGGAACTGCGCAGCGGGCCGGGCATTCACCTTGTCGAAGTCACCACGCAGCACATGCTGAACACTGGGGCGACCCTGTTGGACGAGTTGAACCACTACTTCGACGACAATGAGCCATCCGAACTCGATCCCTATGCGCTGGCGGACTGTTACGCCAACCAGAACGCCCTGGAAGACCTGTGGGGCCGCCTGCACGACGCGGGCGACAGCCTGGTCGCGCTGCACGAAGTCGCGGCGCTGTTCCCGGCGTCGTACCAGCGCGATCTGCATTTCACGCTGGCGCTGACGGCGGTCGGATTCCCGGCCTTTGGTTATGTGCGCGCCTACCAGGATTCCGAGGGGGAAGAATATCACGGGATGGTGGTCAATCTGGCGCAGGCGCGCCCGCACGTCGAGCGCCAGACCGGGGAATTTTCGCTGAGCCTGCTGACCGACATGATCCGCTACGGATTTTTCAATCACGAGGCGTTTTTGCTGGCTTACGCCGATTACTGCGCCGGGATCGGGCGCGGCTCCGACCGGCTGACCGACCGGCTGAAACACACCTTGATCAGCCGGGGAATCGCGTGGTATCTCAGCTACCGGCACGATTTCGCGCTGTATGACAGTCTTATGGTGTTGGACAGCGAGGAATCAGGCAGCGACCGGCAGGTGGCGCGAGTCACGGCGCGCGTGACGGAATGTAATGCGCGGTTGAAAAACGCGCGCGGCAAGCGCATTTTGGACGATCTGTCCGGCGAACTGTATCTCGACTACGAGTCAGGCCAGGAGCATGTGCCGGATCAGCAGGGCGATATGTGCCTGGACCGGGTGGGTTTCCACATGGCGCGGACCATCGCGGCTGCGCACGGCGATTCCGGGCTGCGCGCCGCCATCGAGCAGGGGCCGGACCATTTTGTCAGCCTGTACAATGCGTTGGCTGCGCCCGCGATCTGGGTCGAGGCGGAAGAAGAATAGAATAGGACGCAGATA
>JAFGTJ010000253.1 GCA_016934195.1 Anaerolineae bacterium
CGGCTGGCGGCTGGCGATTTTCAAGGGTTTGCTTCATCCCTGACGCGCCCCTGGCGTTTCCCCCGATCTCCGATCCGGGGCAGGGATGAGGCAGCCGCCATACGAGGCGCACCAGCTATGCGTAACACGGCCATCATGACAGCGGCCCTGATCGCCGCCCTGATCGTCCTGATCGGGGCGGCGCGCGGCATCGGCCAGCGGGACGCGGGCGATCCGTTCCCCCTGCCAGACACGGACGGCTGTTGGATGGGCCTGTGCTTTGCCGGGATGCGCGGCACGCAAATACAAAGCGCGGTGTGGAACCATCCCGGCCTGGGGTTTCAAAATACGCTGCCGTCGCCCATGAATTACCGCGTAATACTGGAACAACACGATCCCCCGCTGGTGGTGGTGCTGCACACCTTTGGCGATGGCTACGCGCTGTCGTGGGATTGGGGCGTGCCCGATAACCCGCCGCTGATGCGGATCGGCGCGCTGGTGGAAACGCTCGGCCCGCCGGATCACCTTTCCGGGACACAAAACGGTGTGACGCTGCACTATCCGGCCCGCTCCCTCAACGTGACCGTGTACCCCGACCGGATCGGGTTGGACTGGGCCTATCTGCCGCCCGATCTGCCGGTGTATGCGCTGATCGTCTTTCCGCCGGACGTGTTCGAGGCGACGGCAGATTGGCACGGCTTCGGCTGGTACGAATTTGCGTATTAACATGTGGCGGATTGGGGTAGCGGGGATCGTGTTGGCGGCGCTGCTGAGCGGGCTGATCGGCGCGGCGCGGTGGATCGGGCATGAGTTTGGTCCCGAACCGTTTCCGCTGCCGGACGCGGACGGCTACTGGCAGGGCGTGGACCTGTTTGCGAGCGCGCGGGGTGGGATTGTGGAGACGCTCAACGCCCATCCCGACGTGATTCCCGGCAGCGCGCAGTTTATCGAAATCGATCAGCCGGTAAGCAAGGGGGTAACGCTGCAATTCCGGTACGCGCCGGGATCGCGTTCGGTGCGGGTGTATTGGCAGCAGCGGGAGGTCACGTTATCCAGCAATTGGCGGCCCGGCGCGCCGCTGCTATGGCTGGGTGATATGCTGGCCGCATATGGCCCGCCGGAGCGCGTCAGCATCGAGATAGGAATCGTGACCCTGTATTATCCCCACCTGACATTCAGTGTGAAACCGGCACGGACCGGGCCGGACTGGGTGCAATTGGCCGCCAGCGATCCGGTCGGGTCGTTTAAAATGATCGATCCCGATGTTTCGCCCGATTCCCGACCCTTATCCGGCGCGGCGCTGCAAGGCTCGACGGTCCTGGCGTGGCGCGGGTTGGGCCTGTACCGGGCGGGGGAATGACCGCCAGCCCCTCCCCAACCCCTCCCCGCAAGCGGAGAGGGGACTAAACGCCGTGACATTTCCCCCCTCTCCATAGCGCCGACCGGAGGTCGGCAGCGTCATGGAGAGGGGGCCAGGGGGTGAGGCTAACCGCCACACTACGCGCCCCCGGCCAAAAAGACAGGGCGCAGCAAGCAGCGCCCCTACGCGCCCAATTCGCCAACGGTATCCCATAACGTGGGAAAAAGGCGCGTTGGGAGAGGGGTTAACAATTTGCAAAATGGCGACCTGCTGTTATCATGCTATTCGTTAGCTGACGGCTCAAAGCTGAAAGCTGACGGCTCAAAGCATTACAATCTGTTGGTGAATTCGGGAGAAAATCTGTAATGATCAAACCCGTTGCAACGGTAGACATCAAGCCCAACCTGCCGCCGAAGCTGGAACGCCTGCGCGATCTGGCCTACAACATGCGGTGGACCTGGGACCATGAGACTATCGACCTCTTTCGCCGCCTGGACCGCGATCTGTGGGACCAGACCGAAAGTAACCCGGTGCGGCTGCTGGGCGTGATCGACCAGAGCGTGCTGCGCGACATGGCCGAGGACGAAGCGTTTCTGGCAAACCTGGACCGGGTATGTACCCACTTCGACGCCTACATGAGTCCAACGGCGCGGACGTGGTATAAGCAGCACTATGGCGAGTTCGACAGGCCGTTTATCGCCTATTTCTCGATGGAGTACGGACTGACCGAGTGCCTGCGCAACTATTCCGGCGGCCTGGGTATCCTCTCCGGCGACCACATGAAAAGCGCCTCGGACCTGGGGCTGCCGCTGGTGGGCATTGGCCTGCTGTACGAAGAAGGCTACTTCCACCAATACCTGAACGCGGACGGCTACCAGCAGCAGTCCTACCCCATCAACGATTTTTCCAACCTGCCGGTGCAGCCCGTGCTGCGCGATGACGGCAAACAGATGGCCGTGCAGGTCCGCATCGCCAACGATACGGCCCACGTCTACGTGTGGAAGGTGCAGGTTGGGCGCGTACCGCTGTACCTGCTGGATTCCAATCACCCCGACAACCCGGCCCATATCCGCGACCTGACCGACCGGCTGTACGGCGGCGACAAGCGAACCCGTATCCGCCAGGAAATTCTGCTGGGGATCGGTGGTATCCAACTGCTGGAAGAACTGGGCATACGGCCCACCGTCGTCCACATGAACGAGGGCCACAGCGCGTTTCTGGCGCTGGAACGCATCCGTATCATGATGAAGGAAAACCCAACCCTGGACTTTTTCCAGGCGAAGGAAATTTGCGCGGCGGGCAGCGTCTACACCATCCATACGCCCGTGCCTGCCGGGTTGGAGCGCTTCGGCTACGACCTGATCGACGAGCATTTCCCCTACCTGTGGCAGGAACTCGGCCTGACGCGCGCGCAGTTCCACGACCTGGGCCGCGAGAACATGGGCGATTTCGACCTGTTCAGCCTGCCGGTGCTGGCCCTGAAAGTCTCGACGCGGGCCAACGGCGTGAGTATGCTGCACGGACTGGTCAGCCAGACCATGTGGCAGTGGATGTTCCCCACCCTGCCGGAACAGGAAATCCCGATTGGCGCGGTGACAAACGGCGTCCACATCCATAGCTGGATCAGCCGCGAAATGGCCGACCTGTTCGACCGTTACCTGGACCCGACGTGGCGCACCGCGCCCGGTACGGTCCAGACCTGGCGCAACGTGGAACGCATTCCCGACGCGGAACTGTGGCGCACCCACGAACGCCGCCGCGAGCGGCTGGTATCGTTCGCCCGCCGCAAGCTCCGGCGGCAGTTGGAATCACGCGGCGCGCCGCCGAGCGATATCGAAGCGGCCCGCGAAGTGCTGAATCCCGACGCGCTGACGATTGGGTTTGCGCGGCGGTTCGCCACCTACAAGCGCGCAACGCTGCTGTTCCGTGACAAGGACCGGTTGTCGCGCATGATCAACAACCCCAACCGCCCGATCCAGTTCATTTTTGCCGGGAAAGCGCACCCCCACGATCACCTGGGAAAAGAACTGATCAAGGATATCGTCAAGACCGCCGAACTGCCGGAATTCCGCCACAGCATCATGTTTCTGGAAAACTACGATATCGGTGTCGCCCGGTACATGGTCCAGGGCGTGGACGTGTGGCTGAACACCCCGCGCCGTCCCAACGAGGCCAGCGGGACCAGCGGCATGAAGGTCATCGCCAACGGCGGCCTGAACGCTTCGATCCTGGATGGCTGGTGGGCCGAGGGCTATAACCCGGAAGTCGGCTGGGCCATCGGCAGCGGCGAGGAATATCCCCAGTCCGAATGGGATTTGCAGGACTTCATCGAGGCCGAATCGCTGTATAACCTGCTCGAAAAAGACATCATCCCAACCTTTTATGAGCGCGGGCGGGACGGTCTGCCGCGTGACTGGATCAAGCTGGTCAAGGGCAGTATGCGCGAGCTGTCGCCGCTGTTCACGACATACCGCATGGTGCGCGAATACACCGAAGGCTACTACATGCCCAGTCACGAAAAGTTTGTGACGCTCACCCAGCCGGATATGACGCGCGGGAAAGCGTTCGCCGCGTGGCGCAAGCGGGTTGGGGATAACTGGCAGTCCGTCAAGGTGGAGCGCCTGGAGCTTTCGCCCGACCAGGAATTGAAGGTGGACGAAGAAATGACGGTCCGTGCCTGGGTCCGGTTGGGCAAGCTCACGCCGGAGGATGTGAAAGTGCAGGTGTATTCCGGCGAGTTGGACAGCCGCGACGATATCGTCGCCGGGGAAGCAGTGGACATGGACCCGTGCAGTTTAGACGGCAAGCAGGGCGTGTACGAGTTCAACAAAACGATCCGCTACCGCACAACCGGCAAGCGCGGGTTTTCGGTGCGCGTTCTGCCACATCACGAAGACCTGACCGATCCGCTGCTGACGGGTCTGATCACCTGGGCGTAGAGCCTGAAAAACCCTCACCCTAAATCCCTCTCC
>JAFGTJ010000254.1 GCA_016934195.1 Anaerolineae bacterium
GCTATGGAGAGGGGGAAAACGTCGTTGCGCCAAGTCCCCTCTCCGCCAGCGCAGCGCAGGGGAGAGGGGATTTAGGGGTGAGGCTAAACTACAGGGGAAGTCTATTCCATCACGCGCAGGGTGTCGGGAATATTCATCTTGACCATGCGCCGGATGCTGAGCAGCGGCACCAGCGCCACCACCAGAACGCCCAGCAGCGCCGAGATACCGAGCGTAGTAGGCGACACGGTGACGATCAGTTGCAAATCGGCCATCTGGTCTTCCACCCGCGCTACCAGCATGGTATTGAGCGCTGCCCAGCCCAGGCCCATGCCGATCATCGTACCCAGGATGCCGATGATCAGGTTTTCGACCATTTGCATCCGGGTGACGGTGCGAATCCGCAGACCGAACGCGAACATGGTCGAAATTTCGCGCACGCGCTCATCGACGTTGATGCTGGTCGAGTTGAACGCGATCAGGAACGCCATGAACAGCACGATGATCTGCACCACGCGCAGAATCTGGACGAAGAGGTCCACCATTTCGTCAATCGCATCCGAGATGCTGCCGATGGCCTGCACCGAGGCAACGCCCGGTTGGGTCAGCAGCGCCAGCTTAACAGTGTCCGGCTCGACCCCGTTCACCGGGTCCAACACGAGGTAATTCGTCAGTCCAGCAATCCCCATCAGGTCCGCGTTGCCGATATGCATGTAGCTGAGCGGGCGTAACGGACTTTTGTGGATGCCTACGACCTCCAGTTCGGTTTCAACCAGCGGGAACGACATCAGCCCTTCGCGCTTCAGGTGCTCCAGCGTGATCGTATCGCCGACGCGCACGCCCAGGTCTTTCGCGGCCTTGTCCGCGATGATGATGCCATTCCGCGAGAGATCGCCGTCTTTCAGTTTGGGAACCCACTCAGCGGTTTCAAAGTCGAGCAGTTCCAGCCCGGTTATGATCTCTTCGCCGTTGTGTTTCAGCGTCCCGCCGACCAGCAGCCCGGTCTGAACCGAATCCAGCAGAGGCGCGCCGGAATCATCCACCAGGGCGCGAATGCCGGAAATCTCGCCGTTGTCCACCGGGTAGAAGAAGTCCAGGTTGACCAGCACCCGGTCTTCGGCTTGATACAGGTAGAAATTTTCGGCGCGGTCCACCGTTGCCAGGAAACTGTCCAGAAAGCCGATGAACGCCGTCATCAGGACGATGGCTACCGCGATACCCAACACGGTAAGCAGGCTGCGCCAGGGCGACCGGAAAAGGTTGCGGAATGGCATCTGGGCGAAGCTCTTGCCCGGCAGCGGCAGGATATGCAGTAGCCCGTTGAGTCCGCCGCCTTTGGCAACCAGGTAGCCGCTGCGGATCGCGTCAACCGGGGCGACCCGCACCGCGCGCCACACCGGGATCAGGGTGGCGACGAACGGCAGCAGAATCCCTAACAACGTCGCCTGCAAGAATCCGGGCAGGTACAGCGATATCTCCCAGAACGGCAGCGGCAGGAGCGTTTTAAACAGGTCAGCGAACAGGTAACTCAGCCCCAGTCCAATGAACAGCCCGAAGATCGTTCCCAACACCGCGATTTGCAGCCCGACCAGCATGGGACGGAACGCAATCCACAAGCGCGGCAGGCCCAGCGCCATGCCAATACCGATCTGCCGCCGCTGCGATTCGACGATGCGGCCCGCCAGATTGAAGGCTCCGAACGCCGCGCCGATCAGGAACAGGAACGCCACCGCATCCCAGGTACCCTGGTCGCCTTCGGCGTCCTTGTACATCAACTCGCGCGCGGGATCGTCTTCCTGGGCCAGCAGGTCGAACCCGGTATTCGGGAACTCGGACGCCATGCGCCGCTCGATCTCGGCGCTCACCGCGTCGAGGTCCGCGCCATCGGCCAACAGAAATACCGCGTCATTCACCAGCCCATCGCGCCCGGTCAAACGCTGCACGGTTGACAGCGACATAAACAGCGGCGCGAAATCGGCTTCGGTGCTGAACTGCCCATCGTCGGCGACGATGAAGAAATATTCCGGCGAGTACCCGGCCCCGATGAGGTCCAGCGTTATGTCGCCGCTGATGCGGATTGGGTCGCCCGGTTCGAGATTGTTTTCCTTTGCGAACTTATACTCTACAACGGCCACGTTCTGATCCACGTCTTCGGCGGTCAGCGTGCGCCCTTTCCCGTCGGGCACGAATACCTGGTTGATAAACGGCCCGCCGTGAGTAACATCCACGCCGACCAGGGTTCCCTTAGCCACAATGGTATCATCGGCATTGGAAGCATCTACCAGGATTGGGACCACCAGCCGCGTTTCGACTGCCTCAACACTTTCAATCCCGCCGAGCGCCGCTTGCAGCCCGGTATTTTCGACGAAATTGCCATCGGCCATTTCGATATGCAGGTCGAAAAAGCCCAGTTCGGTATAGCTCTTGTTGAGCGAGTCGATCCGCCATGTTTTCTGACCACCCAACCCGGCAAACATACCCGTGCCAAACGCGATGATCAGCGCGATAGCGACCACTTGCAGCCAGCGCGCCCGCAGATCGCGCCAGGACCAGCGTAACCACAGTCTCCAGTTTTTCATTGTGATTCGCCCCCTACCACTGCAAATCGGCGATAGCCGCGCTACCACCGCGCGGTTCGCCGTCGCTGACGATATGGCCGCTGCTCAGTTCGATCACGCGGTCGGCAATACGCGAAATCTCGCGGTTGTGTGTCACGACCAGCACGGTTTTGCCGGATCGAGCCTGACGCTGTAACAGTTCGAGAATCTGCACGCCGGTACGGAAATCCAGTTCGCCGGTTGGCTCGTCGGCCAGCAGGATCGGGTTGCCGGTTGCCAGCGCGCGCGCAATGGCGACGCGCTGCTGCTCGCCGCCGGATAGTTCGTGCGGGAAATGGCCCACGCGCTCACCGAGGCCCACTTCGCCCAGAACTTCCATCGCGCGCCCGTTGTGATTGCGCCCGGCGGCCATATCCAGCACAAACTGCACGTTTTCGAGCGCGGTCAGGCTGGGGAACAGGTTGAAGGTCTGGAAGATGAAACTGACGGTTTCGCGCCGGAAGCGGAAACGGTCCGCCCGCCTGGTTTTCGCCAGATTCACACCGTTGATGACGATGGTGCCTTCGGTCGGCAGGTCCAGCGCGCCGATCATATTCAGCAGCGTCGTTTTGCCGCTGCCGGATGGCCCCAGCACCACGACGAATTCGCCTTTGTCGATTCGCAAGGATACGGTTTCCAGGGCCGAAACACTGACCTCGCCCATCTGGTATCGCTTGGATACGTTGTCCAGTTGTATCATGATCTTTTTCCTCAATAAGTGATTCTACGCTTTGTAGTCTCAAGCGTGACGACAGGATTTCAAAACTAGCGTAATACGCTTGCCGGACGGCATACCCCCTAATTTTTAGGGTCTTCTAATCCGCTTGTTAGGCATAGCTAATTACTGCAAATATCGTGCGTGAATAGCGATTGTGTTAATAGTAGTTTGATACTGAACTACTATCAGTATAATCATTTTGGATGGAAAAAACAAGACTCAATCAGCGGCACGCAGCAGGCAGGCCGGGGAAACAAAAAAAACGACCAGATACCGGAGCATCTGGTCGTTCACAGGTTTCAGAGTAAGGGCAATTCATGAATGGCCCTTACGGATGGAACGGGGTTAGGGTCGCATCATGCCCGCGACGGCCTCTTCACCACCGACGGCTTCCAGGCTGTCGTACAACACCTGGGCGACATATTTCCCGTTATGGACATACGCGCCGGGGTCTTTGGCGACATACTGGTAGTTGTAGGCGGCGCGCAGCAGCGTCGGGGTCCAGGTTGCATAACCGTCGCCTTCGTCAGCATCGGGCACGCCGTTGGCGTTGGCATCCACGAACCAGTACGGATACTGCGCCGGGTTATAGGCAATCGGGGTACCAGCCACATCAGCGGCATAAGCCTGGATCGCAGCCAGCAGCGCTTCGTGCATGGTTACGATTTCACCGGCTACGCCTTCGTCCGCGCCGTCGCCGTCGAAGTCACCGGACGTCATACGGATGGCGGTGGTTTCTTCGATCCCGGCGTGGCACATCGTGCAGTCTTCCACCTTAACGCTCAGGCGGTGCGCGGTGTGGCAACTGGTGCAGGTATCGGCCACGCCCGGTACATGGGCGAAACGACCGAGGTATTCCTTGCCTTCGTATTCGTAAACGCCCTTCGCGTCCGTGCCAAACAGCGTTGCGCCAGCCGCGAAGTAGTGGACGTTGCGGAACCGGATCGCATCCGATACCTCGTCGTCACCCACGCCGACCGCCGCGAGCGCAGCATCGACCGACACGGTGGACTCGCGTCCCTGGTGGCAGTTGATGCACAGGTTCGAGGGCACACCCTCACCAAAGCTGAGCACTGCGCCGCTGGGGAATGTAACCTCATCGGTGACATACAGCGTCCAGTCCTGGAAGTTGGTGTGGCAGGTCGAGCACGCCAGCGAGGTCGAGGGTTCTTCCGAGATAACGACGCCGTGTTCCGCGAGGAACGGAAGTCCCTCAGACGTGTGACACTTGACGCATGTCGCGGGAACTTCGCCGTCTTCGTCCCAGTGACGGAAGGCTTCGGCAGTGCCGTCGAAGTGACCGGCAGAGTTGCGGTGCGCGGCGGCGATATCAACCGGCTCGGCCAGCGCTTCGTTCAGCGAGGCAATCGAGTCGTACATCAGTTGGACGTGGTACTTGGCGTTATGCGCAAACGCGCCGGGGTCCTTTTCGTACATCTGGAAGTTGTACGCGGCCTGGAGCAGTCGCGGCGTCCAGCTTGCGTAGCGGTCAGTTTCTTCGGCGCTGATTGCGCCATCACCGTCGCTGTCGATGAAGAAGTACGGGTGAGATTGCGGGTTGTAAACAATCGCCGTACCCGCTACTTCGCTCCCGTAAGCCTGAATCGCCATGTACAGTTTTTCTTGCAGGCCCTCAAGCTCGCTGAAGGTGCCTTCCTGGGTATCGCCGTCGCCGTCGTAGTCCATCAACGAACCGGGCATCCGGATTGCTTTCAGGTCCTCGGCGCTGGCAACGTCAACGTGGCACGTCGCGCACTCCGCGACTTTTACTTCCAGCGTATGCGGGCTGTGGCAGTTGGCGCAGCTATCGTAACCGGGGACGTGTTCAAATTGGGTTTGGTACGCCATACCCTCGTACTGGTAGCCGCCGCCGACTTCCGAACCGAACAGGCTGGCCGCTGCTGCGAAGTAGTGGATGTTGATGAAGCCCAGGTCGGCGCTGATTTCGTCAGGGCCTACCGCTGCTCCTTCAACCGCTGCCGCCACCGCTGCGCCGGATGAGCGCCCCTGGTGACATTCCATGCAGCGGGCCGACGGGCCAACGTCCACGACCTCAACACCGGACGGGAAAACGACGCTGTCGGCTCCAATTGCCGCCGGGTTGTGGCAGACGGTGCAGGATACTACCGTATCGACCGGGGCGGCATTATCCACCACGCCCGCTTCGGTGTCGTCCGCACCCAGGAAGTCAAGATAGCCTCCCTCGCTGTGGCACTTGGCGCAGGAAGTCGGGACTTCTTTGGGGTCTTCCTCGTCCCAGTGACGGAAGGCTTCCGCCTCGGCATTCGCGTGACCGGAACCGGCCCACGCTTCGACGATCCAGTCGGGGCACGGACCATCACATTCATCATCGCCGCCCTGCGCCGCGACGGGCGCGGGGGTGCTGGTGTCCCAGACTACGAGCGCCGCCGCTGCGATAAACAGCAGCGCGCCCAAAATGATCCAATAACGAACTTTCATGTGGCTCCCTCCAAAAAGTTACATTGTAGCAATGGCGTTAGAGAGGTTGTGAAGTTCTGTTGCTGCGATAGCGTCCTCCTTTCGTCTATGTGGGGAGATATAACCCAGGTAAGCACTAAACAAACCGAATTCAAATACAACAACATATATTGGTCTATCAGTCGCATAGTGGCTACAGCTTACGATATAATCGTGAAAAAAACAACTTGCCCTAAACTATTAGGTGCCGGATCGCATAAATAAACGGGCAGATCGGTAATCGTCTGCCCGTTCCGGTATAGTTATTTCGTTGGCGGAGGAAAATACGCCTTACCGCGACACACGCCCCGATGCGTCACCACCCATCAGTTTTTCGACTTCGGCCACCGTCACGAGGTTGAAATCCCCGAAAATGGAATGTTTGAGGCACGACGCGGCAATCGCAAAGTCCAGCGCGCGCTGTGAGTCTTCGCCAAAGGTGCGCAGCCCGTAGATCAAACCGCCCATGAACGAATCGCCGCCGCCTACCCGGTCCACGATATGGGTGATGTCGTACTGCTGCGACCCGGCGTAAAACTGCCCATCGTTCCACAGCACGCCGGACCATTCGTTGTGGCTGGCCGAGATCGAGCCGCGCAGCGTGATGGCGATGGTTTTCAGGTCCGCGAACCGCTTATTGAGTTCCTCGCACACGAAACGATATTTGTCGGCCTCAACCTTGCCCGCCGTGACGTCAGTTTCCGGCGCGTGGATGCCAAATACTTTGGCGGCGTCTTCCTCGTTGCCGATGGCGACATCGCAGTAACTCACCAGTTCGGGCATGACGTCGGCGGTTTTTTTGCCCCATTTCCAGAGGTTTTTACGGTAATTCAGATCGCACGAGACGGTCAGACGCATCTGTTTGGCGACCTGGACCGCTTCCAGGCAGGCCGCCGCCGTGTTCGCCGTGATCGCGGGCGTGATGCCGGTCCAGTGGAACCAGTCGGCGTCGGTAAACACGGTCTGCCAATCGATCATGCCCGGTTCGATGGTGGCGATGGCCGAGTTTGCGCGGTCGTAGATCACTTTGCTGCCACGCTGCATCGCGCCCATTTCCAGGAAATAGATGCCGAGCCGGTCCCCACCGCGCACAATCTGGTCCGTGCCGACGCCGTACTGCCGCAAAAACTGGATGCAGGCGTCACCGAGATCGTTGGCGGGCAGGCGCGTCACGAAATCGACCGGCAGGCCGTAATTTGCCAGCGATACCGCCACATTGGATTCGCCGCCGCCGTAAATCACGTCGAACGACCGCGCCTGTCCGAAGCGCTGGTAGCCCGGCGGCGACAGGCGCAGCATAATTTCACCGAAGGTCACGACTTTTTTGGACATGGTATTGCGACTCCTTCTTGGTTATGGGTTGTGAGTTTTGAGGTAAGGTTGTTGGTTTTTAGTTCCCGGTAATTGGTTCCAGGGGGAGCAGTTTGTATCCGGCATGGACGCATCGCCAACTGAAAACCATAAACTAATAACCAAATCACTAATCACTTTTTTGCCACCGACTCGCGCAGAATCAGGCGTGTTGCCAGTTCCACGCGGATCGGGGTAAGGCCGGGATTCGCCACCCGGTCGGCCAACCGCTGCACGGCCAGCATCCCCAATTCCTCGCGTTCGATGCGGACGGTGGTCAGCGGCGGTGCGAGAAATGGGGCCATATCGGAATCATCATAACCCACGATGGACACATCCTGGGGAATGCGGCGGCCTGCCTCCTGCAAGGCGCGCATTACGCCGATGGCGGTCGCGTCATTGGCGCAGAATACCGCGCTGAATTCTGGCGGACTCGCCCGTAAAAACTGTTGGATGCGAGCGTATGCGCCCTCGGTCGTCATATTGAACCGGTCGGCCATATCCAGGACCAGCGCAGGATCGTAGGGGATTCCGGCCTCGTCCAGCGCGGCCCGGTACGCTTCGTAACGGTGGCGCAGGGTGGGCCGTTGCAGGCAGGTGATATGCAGAATCCGGTGGTGGCCGTGCTCGATCAGGTGGCGCACCGCCAACCGGGGACCGGTGTGGTTATCCGGTACAATGGTGTCAAGCTGCAGCGTCGGGTGCCACGCATTAACCAGCACGACCGGCAAATCCAGCGTCAGGATATCTTCCAACCAGTCGCGGTCATCCATTCCGACCAGGACCAGCCCGTCCGGGTGGTGTTTCTGCACCGACTCGCGGAACTGGACGCAGTTTTCGGGGGTGGGATCGACGGCGGTATAACTCAGGTTGGCCCCAATGCGGCGGCAGGCGGCTTCCACGCCATGCAAAATCCCGGCGTAAAACGGGTCGAGCGCGATTTTGACCCAGGGCCGGAACAGCATAACGCGCTGCAAAGCCGGGGCCGTGATCAGCGCGCCCGGTTCGTACCCCAGGTTCGCAGCGGCCTCCCATACGCGCCGCTGCGCGTCCTCGCTGACGCCGTCCACCCGGTTGAGCACCCTGGACACGGTGCTGATCGAAACGCCCGCACGTTCGGCGATGTCGCGCTGCGGAATGCGCGGTTTGGATTTGGATGGGGACATACTGGCCGCTGCCTTGACGCTGCCGTTAGGATATGGTATATACTGAAAATATCGTCGCAAATCATCATAGTATTTTCTGCAAATTTTTGCAAGCGCCGCTTGTGTCTTTTGCAAGCGCCCTTGCGCCGCGTTTGTGATACCGTTTCGTAATTTAATTCGTGATACAGAGCTACAGAAAGGATTTACTACGCATGACCAACTATTTTGCCGCCCTGGAAACCAATCCGGGCCTCAA
>JAFGTJ010000255.1 GCA_016934195.1 Anaerolineae bacterium
TAGTTTGGCCGAGCGCCAGCGAGGGTAAACGTCTCGGATGGAGGTGTGCGCTCCGCGCACGCGGGATTATAGGGGGTGAGGCCGTTTCGTGACTTTGAAGCGATTGCCCTTGTTTTGTGCCGGATACGCGCTTACGGTATACTTCCGCCCGGTTTACTCGGAAAGCAGGCGAATTTAGGAATCAATGGATATGACTGAGTTCTTCCCGGTGATGGCAGCGGGCTTTGCGGCGGCGGTGGGCTTCACACCAATCACGAAGCGGCTGGCGTTCTACTTCGGCGTGCTGGATATTCCCAGCAATCGCAAGGTCCACCAGAGTCCGACGCCTCTCATGGGTGGGCTGGCAATTTATGGCGCGCTGGTGCTGGCAATGGTGCTGTTCAGCCCACCTTTTTACCTGGTGGAGTTCGGCGCGATCCTGGCGGGCGCGACGTGGTTGGCGCTGGTCGGTTTTGTGGACGACCGCAACGGCATGAAACCGATCATCAAAATGGGCGGGCAGGTCATCGCCGCCCTGGTGCTGGTCGTGGCAGGCATTCATATCCGCGTTTTTGACAGTGAGATTGTGAATATTGGCATCACCCTGTTCTGGATCGTAGGCATCACCAACGCCATGAATTTTCAGGACAACATGGACGGGCTGGCAGCGGGCATCACGGCGGTTGCGTCGTTTTTCTTTTTCGTGATGGCGGTGCAAGAGGAACTCAGCCTCGTGAGCAGTCTGGCCGCAGCGCTGGCGGGCGCGTCGGTGGGCTTCCTGATCTACAACTTCAACCCGGCCTCAACGTTTATGGGCGACATGGGCAGCATGGTATTAGGCTTTTTGTTGTCCGTGCTGGCAATCAAGCTGGATTTTAACGTCCCAGCAGAACGGCAGGTCGTGACCTCGATGGTGCCGTTGATCGTATTGGGGCTGCCCATTTTCGATACGACGCTGGTGGTCTTTACGCGGCTGCGCGAAAAACGATCCCCGATGCAAGGCGGCAAGGACCATACTTCGCACCGCCTGACACTCCTGGGACTGAGCCAACGCGCCGCCGTCCTGATGCTATACGGCGTATGCGCCGTGTTGGGATTCACCGCCATGCAACTGTCCCATGCCGATGTGGATGCGGGCCGCCGGGCCATCGTTGTGATCATCCTGATCGCTGTCGCCGCGTTCATCTTTCTGGAAACCCTGTATATTCGCAGCAAGGCCAAACCTTACTGAGTCAAGCTGATCTAGCGCTGATCGGGCAAGGAAAAACAATGCAGCAGCAAACAGAACCCAAAACGTATCTCATAACCGGCGGGGCGGGCTTCATCGGCTCACATATGGTCGATGCCCTGCTCAAAAATGGGCATATCGTCCGCGTGGTGGATAATTTTTCTACTGGCAAGCACGAAAATCTGGCACATGTGGCGGACCAGATCGACCTGCGCGAGATCAGCATCACCGACCAGGACGCGCTGGCCGATGCGATGCAAGGCGTGGATTACGTCTTTCACATCGCGGCGCTGCCATCCGTGCCGCGCTCGGTGAAAGACCCCATCGGCAGCAACGATCACAACGTCAACGGCACACTCAACGTCCTGGTCACGGCCCGCGATGCCGGAGTCAAGCGGGTGGTCTATTCGGCTTCGTCGTCAGCCTATGGCAACGTGGACTCGGAGTTCAAATCCGAGGAAATGACACCGAACCCGCTGTCACCCTACGCGGTTGCCAAGCTCGCGGCGGAAATGTACTGCAAGGCGTTTACCAACGTGTACGGGCTGGAAACGGTCGCGGTGCGTTATTTCAACGTCTTCGGCCCGCGCCAGGACCCGCTCTCGGCGTATGCCGCCGTGATCCCGAAGTTCATCACAGCCATGCTGGACGACAGCCCGCCGCCCGTCGAGGGGGACGGCCTGCAATCGCGCGATTTCACCTACATCGACAACGTGGTACACGGCAACCTGCTGGCGTGCCACACGCCGGGAGTCGCGGGGGAAACGTTCAACATCGCGTGTGGGGGCCGGATCAACCTGCTGGACATGATCGAGATTTTGAATCGGCTGATGGGCAAAAACATCAAGCCGCTGTTCATGGACCCGCGCCCCGGTGATGTCAAGCACTCGCGCGCCGCAATAAACAAGGCCCGCGAGATGTTAAGCTACGAACCCATTGTTGAGTTTGACGAAGGACTCGCCCGCACGTTGGCCTGGTACGAGTCCAACCAATAAACATGGCCCCCCAACGAACGATCCAGCGGGTAATCCACCTCTCCAAAATGACGGGAGCAGCCGGATCGGAAGGGCATTTGCTGGTCCTGCTGCCGGGACTGCGCGCGCGAGGCGTGGACGCCCGGCTGTGGATTCTGGTGGAACTGGACAACCCCATACCGGATTATGTGAATCATGCCCACGCGCTCGGCATCCCGGTCGAGCGCGTGGTGATTCACCGCCATCTCGATCCGGGATTGTGGCAGCGGCTGGCAACCAAATTCCGCGAAGCCCAACCCGATGCCGTCCATACCCACCTGCTCCACGCCGACCTGTACGGCATCCCGGCGGCGCGGTGGGCGGGCGTGCCGCATGTCATCAGTTCGCGGCACAATGACGACAAATTCCGCCGCAAGCTGCCAATGCGCCTGCTGCACCGCTGGTTATGGAGTCAAACGGACGCGGGCATCAGCATATCAGAGGCGATTCGTCAGTTTAGTATCCGTGTTGAAGGCGTTTCCCCTGGTAAAATCCACACCGTTCATTATGGACTGGACCCAGCCACGATCCAGGCTCCGCCGGACGCGCGCCAGCGAATCCGCGCATCCCTGGGCCTGCCCGCTGAGACGCCGCTGATCGGTTCGGTCTGCCGCCTGATCGAGCAAAAAGGGCTGATCTACGGCCTACGCGGATTCGCCCAGGTCGCGGACGATTTTCCCGCCGCGCAGTACGTGCTCACGGGCGATGGCGCGTTGCGTGACATCCTGGAAAACGAAGTTCGCGCGCTAGGATTGGCGGATCGGGTACATTTCCTGGGCTGGCGCGACGATGCGCGGGCAATAATGGCCGGGTTGGATGCGCTGCTGGCCCCGTCATTATGGGAAGGATTCGGACTGGTGTTTCTGGAAGCGATGGCGCTCGGCGTCCCGGTAATCAGCACGCAGATAAGCGCGATCCCCGAAGTGGTGATCGACGGCGATACGGGTTGGTTGGTCCCGCCGCGTGACGCGGACTCCATCACTGCCGCGCTGCGCGAGGTTTTGGCCGATCCCGAAACGCGGCAGATACGCGGGGCCAACGGTCGCCGCCGCCTGGAAACTCATTTCACGGTAGACCAGATGGTAGATCGCACGCTGTCCGTATACCGAAGCCTGGAGGAAAACGGCTGATGTGCGGATTCTGCGGCATTCTCAACCTGGATGGCACGCCGGTCCCGCCAGATGTGCTGGACGCCATGAACGCCATGTTGATCCATCGCGGGCCGGACCAGGGCGCAGCCGTGATCGAGGGCGCGTGCGGGCTGGCAAACCGGCGGCTGGCAATTCTGGACCTGTCACCCAGCGGCGCGCTGCCCATGCGCAGCGCCGACGGCGCGATCACGCTGGCCTATAACGGCGAAGTGTACAATTATCCCGACCTGCGCCGGACACTGGAAAATGATGGGCACAATTTTCGATCCGGTTCAGACACCGAAGCCGTGATCGAACTGTACCGGCGGCACGGCGCGGACTGCCTGGACTCCATGCGCGGCATGTTCGCGCTGGCGCTGTGGGATGCGCCCCATCACACGCTGCTGCTGGCGCGGGACCGGATGGGGCAGAAGCCGCTGTATTATTACCAGGATACGCGCCGTCTGATCTTCGCCTCGGAGATCAAAGCGCTGCTGTGCCATCCTGACGTGCCACGCCACCCGGCCCACAACTTAACGCCGCTACTGTTGGCCTATGGCTACATCCCGGCCCCGCTAACGTTCTTTGAAGGCATCCGAATGCTGCCGCCCGGTCATGCCCTGATTTGCAGGGACGGCGCGATCTCGACTCACGCCTACTGGACGCCGCCGCCCGCCGTCGGAGCCGATTCCAATGCCCGCGACATGAACTACCTGGACGATCTGACCGCCACGCTAGAAGAAGCCGTCCGGTTGCGCCTGCTAAGCGACGTGCCGCTGGGCGCGTTTCTCAGCGGCGGGTTAGACAGCAGTCTGATCGTGGCATACATGGCGCGGCACACGTCCGGGCCGGTAAAAACGTTCGCCATCGGGTTTGCGGGCGAAGAATCGTTCGACGAAACAGCCCACGCCCGCCGCGTAGCTGACCTGCTGAGCACCGATCACCACGAATTCATTGTCGAGCCGGACACTATCGACCTGCTGCCGTTCCTGGTGTGGCACCACGACCAGCCCTTCGCGGATTCCTCGGCCATCCCGACCTACCTGGTAAGCAAACTCACCCGCGAGCACGTCACGGTCGCGCTGACGGGCGACGGCGGCGACGAATTATTTGCCGGGTATGAACGCTTCCACGCGGCGAATCTGGCCGCCCAATACCGCCGGATTCCCGGCCCGGTGCGCGGCGGGATCGCGGCGGTCGTGAACCGTCTGCCGGAAACCACGTCGTACAAGGGCATAGCAAGACGCGCGCGGCGCTTCGTGGAAGGGGCAGCGCTATCGCCTACCGAAGCGTATTTTTCGTGGGTGCGCCTGTTCAGCGATGAGCAGATCGCAACGCTATATGATGGTGTTATTGATCCCGCGCCAACGCCGCATTTTACCGGGCTGTTTAAGCCAAACGATCCGCGTGACCTGACGGCGCAGTTGCTCGACGTGAACCAGACCACCTATCTGCCCGACGACCTGCTGATCAAGGCCGACCGCAGCAGCATGGCCCCTTCCCTGGAAGCCCGCGCGCCGTTCCTGGATCACAAGCTGGTCGAACTGGCGGCGCGAATTCCGTCCAACCTGAAGCTGCGCGGCGGCGTGACCAAACACATCCTGAAACAGGCCGCTGCTGGACTGCTGCCGGACGATATCATTTACCGCCCCAAGCACGGGTTCGGCGTGCCGCTTGGCCGCTGGTTCCGCGAAGGTCTGCGCGACTATGCCCATAACGTGCTGCTTGATTCGGGAACGCTGGCGCGCGGCTATTTCCATGAAGCCGCGATCCGTCACCTGCTGGACGAGCACACCAACGGACAGCGTGATCACGGCCAACGCATATGGACACTGCTGACATTTGAATGGTGGCATCGCCTGTTTATCGACCCATCCACACCCACCCCACTTTGAGGAACCTATGCACCAACCAACCCGCCCGATCCGCATTATGCGCATTATCGCCCGCCTGAACGTGGGCGGTCCGGCCATTCATGTGACGCTGCTCACGGAGAAACTCAGCCCGCCGGACTTCGAGAGCACATTGGTCAGCGGGCTTATCGGCCCGCATGAAGGCGATATGGCATATCTGGCCGAGCAGCGCGGCATAAAGCCGGTCTATGTAGCCGAACTGGGGCGCGAACTATCGCCGCTGCGTGATCTGGTGACGCTGTTCAAACTCTGGCGGCTGATGCGCAAGTTACGCCCGGACGTGGTGCATACTCATACCGCCAAAGCCGGGTTTGTGGGCCGGATCGCGGCGTGGCTGGCGCGGGTGCCGGTCCGCGTGCATACTTTTCACGGACACGTCTTTCAAGGTTATTTCAGTCCAACCAAAACGCGCCTGTTCCTGTGGCTGGAACGGTTCAACGCGCGCCTGTCGGATCGCCTGATCACGATCAGCCCGGCACTGGCCGAAGAACTCGCCAGCACGTACCGGATCGCGCCCATTAAGAAATTCGCCGTCGTGCCGCTCGGCCTGGAACTCGCGCCGTTTGCCGCTGCGCCGCGCCATGAGGGGACGTTTCGCGCCCGGTTCGATATCCCGCCAGATGTGCCGCTGATCGGGATCGTGGGACGGCTGGTACCGATCAAAAATCACGAATTATTCCTGGCGATGGCGCAGCAGGTGAAAAATACAATTTCCGATGCACATTTTGTTTTCATCGGGGACGGTGAGCGCCGCGCCGACCTGGAAACCCTGGTCGATTCGCTGGGACTGCGCGACTGCGTGACATTCACCGGCTGGCTGGCCGATCTCCAACCGGCCTACAGCGATATGCACGTCCTGGTGAATACTTCACACAACGAAGGCACACCGGTTTCCGTGATCGAAGCGCTGGCCGCCGGGGTGCCAGTGGTTGCGACGGCGGTCGGCGGCGTGCCGGACCTGCTGCACAACGGCGCATTCGGACGCCTGACGCCACCGGGAGATACGAGCGCGCTGGTCGAAGCCGTGACCGCCGCGCTGAGCGATTCCGACACCAACCGCGCCGAAATCCAACAAGCAATCCTGGCCGAATACGATATCGTCCGGCTGGTGGGTGATCTCGCCGTGCTGTACCGGGATTTATTAGAGGAAAAGCGCGCATGAGATCCAACCCCCGGCGGCGAGTGGCAATTGGTCCGGCGCTGGTTGCATTCCTGGTCGCAGTGTATTTTTTCACGTTCAACGGCTACGCGATCAGCCGGGATGAGTGGTTTCTGTTCGACGCGACCGAAAGCATGGCGCGGCGCGGCAATATGGGGCAAAACTACGAATTTGACGCCTATCCGCCAGTAACGCTTGACGAAGCGCAGCCGCCATCAGCCGATACCGAGCCGTTACAGCCGGTGCTGGCCGCGCCGCTGTTCCTGGTCGCGCAAGCGCTGCCGGGAATCGGGTTGGCCCATACCGTCTGGCTGTTTAATGTCCTGACGACCGCGCTCACCGCCGGAGTCCTGTACGCTTACGGGCTGGCGCTCGGCTACCGGGCGCGGGTGGCGGCGCTGACCGCGTTGGCGTTCGGACTGGGCACCATTGCGTGGCCGTACAGCCGGACGTTTTTCCGCGAGCCGCTGTTCACATTACTGGCGCTGCTCAGCGCATACCTGATGATGCGCGTCCGCCAGCGATTGGCCGCTGGGGAACGCCCGTTCCTGACATTGGCCGGATTCGCGCTGGCGTTTGCGGGCGCACTGTTCTCGAAAGAAGCGACTCTGCTGCTGGTGCCCGTGATCCTCGTGGAAGCGCTGCCCACGCGCCGCCGCCAGATTCGATTCACGCGCCGGACGATCCTGGCGCTGGCCGGGCTAACACTTTTTGCCGGGGCGATATTCGCCGTTGTGCTACATGCTGATACGCTGTTCGGCATTTCAAACCGTTATGCGTTCGCCCAACGGCTGGACCAACTGCGCGAAAATGTCTCCGATACGTCCGAGGGGTTGAGCGGCTATCTATTCAGTCCGGCGCGCAGCATGTGGATTTTCTCTCCGGTGCTGCTGGTGGGATTCTGGGGCTGCGCGCGGCTAGTCCGCCAAAACCGCTGGCGGCAGGTTGCCGTCCCGCTGGTCATGATCGTGTCGTTCGCGGTGGGCTACGCCGCCGTGCGCGGATCGCAGCGCTGGTACGGTGGGTTGGGCTGGGGTCCGCGCTATTTAGTCCCGGTGACACCGTTCGCGGCGCTGTGGCTGCTGCCGGTATTCCGCGCGCTGCTGACAACCGGCACGGCGACCTGGAAACGGGTCGGCGTGGGGGCTGTGTTCTTGATCAGCGCCGGAATCCAGATTTTGGCCGTGCTGGTATCAATACTCCACTACTACGCTGTTTTGGACGCCGAACAACCGCCGGTTGTGCCCTGGAAGGAAGGCGCGTGGAATCCACAATGGGCACCAATTTATATCACGCTAAAACTGCTGGATGATCACAAAATTGACCTGGCCTGGAATTACGCGGTAGGCGACTCCTGGATTCTGCCGGTCGGCTGCGTGATACTGGCGATCCTGGCAATGGGATGGCTTGGATGGTGGCTGCGCCGGGATAACGGTTCGCGGCGAACAGCGGCGATCACGACGGGATCATTGGGGCTGGCGGCGATCCTGGTACTGGGGTTAGGATTGTTCGGCATTCGCAAGGACCCGCGCTATGGGGGCCATTTCCAACCGGCGCGCGATCTGCTCAGCCTGCTGGAAAATAGGATCGCGCCGGATGACGTGATCGTGCTGAACGACTTCACGTATGCCGAATTTTTCATGAACTACTACAAACGGACCGAACCGGTAATCTACACGCTGCCGATCTCGCCCGGTGAACGTCCCAGCCCGGAACAGACGCCGGAAGTCGAATCCTCCCACCCTGACGCCCTGATTCACCGCTCGGGTACGCTGGTGCTGGCCGACCTGGGCCAACGACATAAACGCCTGTGGCTGGTGATCAACAGCAGCCCGTTTATCCCCTGGTCGGTGCGCCCAGTGGAACACTACCTGTCGCGTTATTACTTCCCGGTGGAGGAAGTCAAATCAACCGACACCGCGCGCGCCGTCCGGTTCGACATGACGCCCGCGCCACCGCCGACCGCGCTGCTGTGGCCCGAACACCCGGTTAATGCGCAGTTTGGCGAAAACCCAGGTCTGCAATTGACCGGCTATGACATTCCCGGCGGGACCACCCGGCAGGCAGGCGATGTGCTGCCGGTATCGCTGCTGTGGGAAACGCTGGCCCCTGTGCCGGAAGATTACACGGTCGCGCTGCTGCTGATGGCGGGCGATCAACTGGTGGCGCAGCGCGATTCGTTCCCGGTCAATGCGTTTGAACATACTCAGAATTGGCGGCCCGGTTCGCTGCACCGGGATAATCACGGCCTACAACTGCCGGACACGCTGCCACCGGGCGAATACGAATTGTGGCTCGCGCTGTATTGGTGGCAGGCTCCCACCAACCGACTGCCGGTAAGCGATGCGGACGGCAATTCTATAGGGGATCACGTTGTTTTAACCCGCGTGACCATCGAATAATCCACTTCGTCAGGCACACCAACTCAGGTTATACTTTCCTTTTGGAGTGTGTTCCGCCAGGAGAATCTATGTCTAACCTACCCCCATTAGCCTTTGACACCGATAGCATGACGGCGTTTCTGGTCGGACTGCTGAATACCCCCAGTCCAACCGGCTACCATATAGAAGCAGCCGCGACCATTCAGGATGCCTTTGAAGCATTACAAATCGACGGCTTGACCGTGCAGCGCAACCCGAAGGGAGCGCTGATCATCACATGGCCCGGCACAGCGGACGACGCGCCGCGCGGCCTGACGGCGCATATTGATACCCTGGGACTGATGGTCAAGGAAATCAAGCCCAACGGACGGCTCAAGCTCACTCAACTGGGCGGCTTCATGTGGAATGCCGTCGAATTTGAAGGTGTGACGATCCACACACGCAGCGGCCAGCGCTACCGGGGCACGGTAGTCCCGGTCAAGGCCAGCGTCCACGTCCACCGTGACGCTAGCGAGATCAAACGCAGCGACGATACGATGGAAGTGCGCATTGATGCGCGCACCAGCAGCGCCGACGATACCCGTGCTTGGGGAATCGAGGTGGGCGATTTTGTGTTCCTCGATCCGCGCGTGGAAGTATCCGATACCGGCTTCATCCGTTCGCGCCACCTGGACGACAAGGCAGGTGTAGCCGCGATCTACGGCGCGTTCCAGGCGATCCAGGCGGCGGGGCAGCGTCCGGCCCAGACTGTGACGGTGTTGATCGCCAATTACGAAGAAGTGGGACACGGCGGCGCGGAAGGTTTTCCCAATAACCTGCGCGAACTGGTCGCCGTTGACATGGCGGCGGTGGGCGACGGGCAAAATTCGGACGAATTCAGCGTGGGCATCTGCGTCAAGGACTCAGGCGGGCCGTATCACATCGACCTGACGAACAAGCTCCGCGATCTGGCCGAAGCCGCCGAGATTCTCTATAAACCGGACATTTACCCGTATTACAGATCGGACGGCGAAGCCTACTGGCGGGCAGGTGGCGCAGCCCAGGTCGCGTTGATCGGTCCCGGTGTGGATGCTTCGCACGCCTACGAGCGCACGCACACCGACAGCATCCGGCACTCGGCGCACCTGATCGCGCGCTTTCTACTTGCCTAGCCGAACAAGGAGAAAATCGTATGACGTTACGCGGGGTGATCTTCGACATGGGTGGCACGCTGCTGCACTATAACGCCCCCAACACTTCCTGGGAAGACACCGAAAAAACCGGCGTGCGCGCCATGTATCGAATGCTGGCCGAACACGGCTGCACGCTGCCGCCGGAAAATGCCGCGCTGGATACCGCGTGGCAGGTCGCCATGAAAGCATGGCAAACGCTGCTTACCCCGGATTATGACGCGCAAGCGCTGAAATTGGATATCCAGATCAAGCAACTGGCCGAGGAGCAATGGAAAACCGGCCCATTAGCGCCGGATATAGCTGCCCAACTCGCCCCGGCCTACATGACAGCAATCCAGGCGCATGTGTACCCGCTGGATGGCGCAGCGGATACCCTGCGCGCGCTGCGCGATCAGGATTTGCATGTCGCGCTGATCTCAAATACCGTCTGGCCGGAAGCAGCGCACCAGTATGACCTGGAACGACACGGCCTGATCGAGTATTTCGAGCACCAATTTTTCTCGGCAGATGTCGAAACCTGGAAACCGTATAACGAAATATTCCAGATGGCGCTGGACGCACTGAACCTGACACCGGGCGAAGCCATTTATATCGGTGACAGCCTGTTTTTTGACGTGTGGGGCGCGCAGCAAGCCGGGATGCGCGGCGTGTGGATCGAGCAGGAACACCGCTGGCTGCCGGATGGCATGGACATCACACCGGACGCGACCATCAAGACGCTGCCGGAATTACTGGAAGTCATCAATGGTTGGCGATAAGGGCCATCAGATCACCGCGCGCCGGATTCCGGTATGGGCCATGATCGTAGCCGTCATGCTCGTGATCGGCGTAGCGGGAAGCGCGTATTACTTCCTATACCCGCTGGACGGTCCGATTCCCGATGATGTGGGTGTTTTTTACACCGGGTTGGAACGCGGCTACACCGACCAGGGATTCCCGCGCCTGGGCAATCCGAACGCGCCGGTTCTGGTGGAGGATTTTTCGTCCTATGCCTGTCCGCACTGCGGCGACTTTCACCGGGAACGCTTCCCGGACCTGTTGGACGAGATCGCGGCGGGAACGGTCCAGTTCGTTTTTATCCCGGTGACGAACATCGGGTCCGGCGCGAGAGATGCGGCTAAAGGCGCGTTCTGCGCCGGGGAACAGGGCCGGTACTGGGAAATGCACGATGTCCTGTTCGATTGGCAGGAACGCTTCATCATGCGACCATTCGCGGAACGCCGAATTCAAAAGGGCGCGGAGAATATGGGCCTGGATGTCGATGCTTTCAAGGCGTGCATGGACGACAACCATCTCAAAGCCGTGATCGACGCGGCAAAGGCCGAGTTCCGGCGGCGCGGACTGACCGGCACACCCAGCTTTTTTATCAACGGGCAGAAAGTGCGCGATTACGGCGAGTTTAAAAATTTAGGCGACCTGGCCGGATAACCGGCACCGAGGGGATCATGCAAAACATCATCGTGGATGCGCACCAGGACATCGCCTGGAATTATTTCCAAAATGGGCGCGATTACGCGCTCAGCGCGTGGGAAAAACGCCGCCGCGAACGCGATCCGATTTTTCTCCAACGCTACGGTCACTGCATGACGGGCCTACCAGAGATGCTGTTGGGGCGCGTGGCGATAGTATGCGCTACGATTTATGTTGCGCCGGATTGGGCAAAACTTCATCCTGATGAAACCGTCCTGTATTCCACGCCTCAGGAAGCCTATGAACAAGGCTCCCGGCAAATAGACTACTATCACCGGCTGGCGGACGAAAACGAGCACATCCAACTGGTGCAAACTCAGGGTGATCTCGACGCAGTGCTGGCAACCTGGGACGAAGGCACCGAACTGGCCGATCACCGGTTGGGAATGGTAATCCTCATGGAAGGCGCGGACCCGATCCTGGAACCGGACACCGTAGAAGAATGGTACGCGCGCGGGCTGCGCGTCATCGGCCCGGCGTGGACCCAGACGCGCTACTGCGGCGGGACCAGAGCGCCCGGACCACTCACCGACCTGGGCCGCGAGCTATTGGAGGTCATGGCGAGCTTCGGCATGGTGCTGGACATCTCCCACATGACGCCCGAAGGCAGCACCGAAGCGCTGGACATTTACAACGGGCCACTGTTCGCCAGCCACGCGAACCCGCTCAAGTTCCGGCCTGAAGCCGCACAGCGTCTCCTGTCGGACGAAACGATCCGGCGCGTTGCCGAACGGGACGGCGTGGTAGGCATCATCCCGTTCAACCTGTTTTTGGTTTCTGGCTGGCAAATGGGAGGCCGGAAAGATGCGGCCTCAATGGACACGGTGGTCGCCGCTATCGATCATGTATGCCAGATCACCGGCAGCGCGCGGCACGTCGGCATCGGCAGCGACTTCGACGGCGGCTTTGGCAGCGAGTCGGCCCCGGTTGGATTTGATACGGTGGCCGATCTGCAAGACATTGGCCCGGCGCTGGCGGCACGCGGCTATGAAACAGACGATATTACGGCTGTTCTGAGTGGCAACTTTTTGCGGATATTGCGGGCAGGCTTGCCTGAAGCGTAGCGAGCGTCAACTACCCAGGGCTAAAGCGCCTGGGCTTGTGAAAGCAAGCTCTGGTTGACCAGTCCCAGCCAACGCACGCCAACGGTTGGCTACGTTACCGCTGAATACATAGGTACTCCGGGGTGACGCTCCCAGCCCCGGACACTACGGGCAGCTGTTAAAAGTCCTGAGGGGTAGGGACGGTGCAGCCGTCAACCACAGAAAACCAGCAGCTCGGACGAGTGGCCGTGCGTGCAGGCGGGATGTTCAGAGTTGACATCATTGACGGCATCAACAAACGTTACTGTCACATTCTGCATCGAGCAGATGGCTACCAATATCGGAAAGGCGTGAGCGCTGTTTCCTCCCAAACCTGAAGGTCTGGGTTTCCATAGCGCGTTTTCTATGAAACGGTATGGACAAATCAGTATCACGATAGGTGCGTTAGGCGTTGTGATCACGCTGACCGGCCTGTATCCGGGGATCGTGGGCCTGGAAACGGTCGAGGGTGTAGGCGTGCTGCAAGTCCTGGGGATTCTGTTGGGCTTTAGCCTGCTGTTCTTCGCCGCTTATATCTTCGCCAAGCAAACGTTCTACGCAGGCGTGCCGAGGACATTAGCCCAGGACATCGGTCTGCGCCTGACACTCACCGGCCTGTTGATCGGCGCGGCGGGTGGGTTAGCCGATGTCCTGGGCTTTGGCAGTCACGCCCCCACCGAAACCGTTCGCCCGCTGTTGGGGCGTTTGCAAGCGATTGTCCTGGTAGGCGGCATTCTGATCGCGTCGTCCGGCGTGCTCATTTATGCCCTGTTTGGCCCGGCGCATGACGCGGCACAAGAGTCCTCATCCGAGGAAAACGAAAACAACGGCGCAGCGTGAAAGCCTGAAAATCCTATTTGCGCGATGGACGAACGAACGTGGCATAGACCGCCGTGCCAAACAATACGATATCGCACGCAATCCAGATCATCGCCCACAGCGCCGCCGAACCACCGATCTCGCGGGCCATCGAACTAGCGTCATTGTTCGGCATCAGGGACGCGGGCAGCGATACAATCTTCAACAGAATCCAGGCGTCGGTGATCGCCTGAAGACCGGTCAGA
>JAFGTJ010000256.1 GCA_016934195.1 Anaerolineae bacterium
CACGATGGTAAACGCGGTCGCCGTGCCAAAATCAACCACAATGCAGTTCGACCGGAAACGCTCGTAAGCGGCTACCGCATCCGCGATCCGGTCCGCGCCAACCTGCTGCGGGTAATCGGTGTTGATCCGCAGGCCGGTATTGATTTCGTGGCCGACAATCAGCGGCGGGAACCCGGTGCGCTGCGCGATCATGTCCCGCAAGCCCGCCGTGAGTTGGGGGACTACACTGCTCAACACGGTCTGGTCAAAACTGTCGAATCTCAGGCCAACTTCGCGTAAAAATGTGCGGACCATCACCGCGTATTCGTCCGGCATCCGGTCGCGGACGGTCTGTACTCGCCACGTAAACGCCCATTCGCTGCCGTTGTGGACGCCGATCACGATATTGGTATTGCCGATTTCCAGGGCTAACAGCATCAGTGAATACACCTCATAGCTCGATATCCAACGTAGAAGTATAGAGAGAACGGCGCATATTATGCGAAAATTAGTATGATTTTCCAGGCCGGATAGCGATAAGGTGGAAAATAACCATGACCGACAATCAGACGATCACGGCAATCGAAGGAATTCGCGTGGGGCACGCCCATAACCTGGACGGGCCGACCGGCTGCACGGTGATTCTGTGCCCGCCCGGTACGGTCGGCGGCGTGGACCAGCGCGGCGGCGCGCCCGGCACCCGCGAAACCGATCTGCTGCGCCCGCTGCACATGGTCCAGCATGTGGATGCGGTACTGTTGACCGGGGGCAGCGCGTATGGCCTGGACGCGGCGGGCGGCGTGATGCGCTTTCTAGAGAAACAGGGTATTGGTTTCCCGGTTGGCGTGGGCGTCGTGCCGATTGTCCCGGCGGCGGTCATTTTTGACCTGGACCTGGGAGATCCGGCCATTCGACCGGATGCCGCGATGGGCTACGCCGCGTGCGAAACGGCCTCAGCAGACCCGGTAGCGGAAGGCTGCGCCGGGGCCGGGGCCGGGGCGCGCGTCGGCGGGTTGATGGGGCCGCCGTTCCGGTGTAAATCCGGCCTGGGCAGCGCCGTGATTGAGGTAGGCGACGGACTGCGGGTCGGCGCGGTGTTTGTGGTGAATGCGCTCGGTGACGTAATCGCAGAGAACGGCGCGATCCTGGCTGGGACACGCCAGCCGCCGGACGGCGCGCAGTTCGCCAACGCTATGAACATCCTGCCCATGATGGCGCGCATGGTGCCCGGCAGCGCGGGAAATACCGTGATCGGTGTAGTAGCGACCAACGCGCAGTTGTCCAAAGAAGACGCGAATAAAATGGCGCAGATGGCTCAGGATGGGCTGGCGCGGGCCGTGCGTCCGGCCCACACCATGTTGGACGGCGATACGATCTTCGCGCTGGCAACCGGGAGCGCCGGACCTGCCAATATCAGCGTGATCGGCGCGTTCGCGGCTGAAGCGGCGGCCCATGCCATCCGGCGCGCTGTTCAGTCTGCGACACCATTAGCCGGGCTGCCGTCCGGCGGACAGGTTGGCGCATAGTCTGGCGCTCTGCCTGCAAATTGGTTTAGTAGGGGCGCTGCTTGCCGCGCCCAGATAGAAATATTACAGTTGTTCCGGCAGCCAGACGCGCCACTGGGCGTCCAGTTCCTCGAAACTGACGCCCAGGTGCTCCTGGCAGGCGTTATCTATCGTTTGGCCGTTAGCGATGGCCGTGATCCAGGCATTGCGTGTACCGGCTCCGTATGCCTCGGTGATGTAGTGAACCAGCGTGAAAGATTGGTTTACCGCGATCTCGTGGATTTCGGTGAACGGGACGGGTTCTTCATCCAACGACTGCCAATCCAGCAGTTGAAAATCGTCGTTCTCGGAAGCCAGAGACAGCCCTGCGATCCGTTTGACGGTCCGGTTGCGCTGGCTGAAGGTGCGGAAAATACCCGCGCCATACTCGCTGATCCCAGCCTCGAACCACCAGGGATAATCGCCACGCGCGCCGCCGCCCATTTCAAACAATACAAACCGGGTGTATTCCCGCGCAACCTCGGATTCGTGGGGCGGCGTGTTGCTCGGACCCAGCGCCAGTTTGATCGACTCGCCCGGCTCGTTCCAGGTCGTAATCAGCGGGCGAGAAATGCGCGTCCAGTTGTGGAGCGTGATCGGGCTTTCGTACATGCGGATATGCGCCACAGTGTCCGGCACGAAGTCGAATTCTTTGGTAACACGCGCATAAATGCTCGGCAGATAGCCGATCACGGTATCGGCCTGCGGCTGGTTGTTGAGCACATCGTTGGCGAAATAGTAAAACTGGATGCCCTCGGTTGAGGCGATTTGCCAGCTTTCGCCACCCATCAACCATTCATCGCCTTCGCGGTGAAATACTGCCGTGATTGTGGCCCCCCCCGCCAGACTCTCGCCTTCATATTCGGCTAACCGCCAGAGAACGGTCATACGAGTTTCGGCGGTGTCGTCCGAGATTGACCGGATGCCGTACAATTCGATGTCAAACGAGTCAAGCGGGTGAGCGGTCCAATCACGCGCCCATTGGGCGTGATCGTACCGGAATACCGGGTCACCGTCCCACACGTAGGTCATATACGTGTCGTAGTCGCCCGCGAGAACGGCGTGTTCCATGCGAGCCACGACGCGGCTGAGTTCGATCTCGACCTCATTCACCGGGGTTACGGTAGGCGTCGGGAGCGTACTGCGCGTCGGTTGGGCAAACATGGTGCTGGCGGCCTGGATGCTTTCCTGGTTGGGAGTAGGAGTAGGCGTTTCCTCGGCTTTTTCGCACGCCGTCATGATTACAAGCGCTGCAAGTAACACCAGACTCAGGCGCAGTCTCATTATGGTTTCTCCGTCGTGGGTGAAAAACGTGTCTACGGAATTATACGTCCGGGCCGGGGAAGTTGATCAACCCGAAAATGGTATCTCGCCCACCAACGTAAGGTTCACTGTGTATAGTGGGCGAGACGCGGATCATAATTCGAGGTAATCACGCAGCGGGTGGCTGCGATTGGGGTGGCGGAGTTTGCGCAGCGCTTTAGCCTCGATCTGCCGGATGCGCTCGCGGGTGACGCCAAAGTGCCGCCCAACTTCCTCTAGCGTGTGTTCCTGCCCGTCGCTGAGGCCAAATCGCATTTCCAGCACTTCGCGCTCGCGGGTATTGAGCACCGCCAGCGCGCCGCGAATCTGCTCTTTGAGCAACTGCCGCGCGGCAGCATCCACCGGGCCGAGAATCTTGTCGTCTTCGATAAAGTCTCCGAGCAGACTGGAGTCTTCCTGGCCGACGGGCATTTCCAGCGACATTGGCTCCTGGGAAATGCGCAGAATCCGCCGGACCTTGTTCGCGGACCGGCGCAGCTTGCGCGCCAGATTGGGATCGAGCTTTTCGCCCTCTTCCCAGACTCGCCGGACGGCTTCCACCTCGTCAGGGTCCATGAATTCCATTTCCAGCGCGATCTGCTCGGCGGTCGGCTCGGAGCCGAGGTCCTGGATCAGATCGCGCTGCACGCGCATCAGGCGGTTGATGGTTTCGACCATGTGAACCGGGATGCGGATCGTGCGGGCCTGATCCGCGATAGCGCGGCTGATCGCCTGCCTGATCCACCAGGTCGCGTAGGTGCTGAACTTGAAACCCTTCGTATGGTCAAACTTTTCGACGGCGCGCAACAGGCCGATATTGCCCTCCTGGATCAAATCCAGAAAGTTGATGCCACGCCCCATGTAGCGCTTGGCAACGCTGACAACCAACCGCAGATTAGCGCGGGTCAAGGCTTCGGCAGCCTGGGGACCACGCTCCATCACCTGATGGTATTCGTCTTCAAACAGCGTATTGAAATGTTCCGCGTCACCTGTTACGCGCTGAGCAAACGCGGTCACGTCCGGCCACTCACCGGTGTCATTGTTGGTCTGCAACAGCCAGTTTTGCAGCGGTTCAGGGATCAGGTACAGCGCCTGAAAAATTTCGAACAAGCTGGACGCGACTTTGTTCCAGGCATCGTCACGCCCCCACTCTCCTTGATCCAGATAGATACGCACATAAGACGGTTCCTGGCTGTTCCAGGTCTGGCGCAAATTCTGAGCCTCGCTGATCAACAAATCGATCAGCGGCGGTTCTATATCCAGGGCGACTACCCTTTCGGTCAGTTCGGCCCAGTGGGTCAACAGGTGCGCGTAGACGGCCTGTAGAATAGTGACGAAGGCTGTCGCGGGCTGGTGCTGGCTGGCATCTTCGACGGTAAGATTCTGTAACATGGTGGTGATCAGGTTGCAAGCCGCGATCTGCGATGACAGCCAGGTTTCACGATCCGGGTCGAGCAGTTGGTGCTGCCCAATTTCTTTCAGATACATGCGTACCGGGTCATCGGCCAGAGGAGCCGCTTCCGCACGGGACCTATCGACGCCGTTGTTTGTGCTGTCAAAATCGTTGACATCCAAATTGTTGCCCTCAGTTTCATCGATATCCAGGGCATAAGAGGCATCAGGATCGGTATCGGTCCGATCACTGATGATCTCGATCCCCATCTCGTCCAGTTGGTCAAAGACTGCCTGGGCCTCTTCGCTGTCTACGTCATCAAAGAGCGCGTGAACTTCACTTTCATTGATCTGCTTTTCCCGGCGGCCTTTGGCGATCAATGCCTCGACGGTAGTGCGCTTAGGGTCCTTTTTTAACTTATTTGCCATAATTCCCCGACGCCTATAACGGCGCTTTTTGTGTTATGCGCGAGAAATCGACCTGATCTGATCGAGTGTTTTGGTGATTACCCGGCGGGCGCGAAGATTGGCGCTAACGGTTTCCTGATACTGTTGTTGTATGTCTTCGTCCTGTGTGTCTTGTTGTAAAAAATACAATTCGCGCGATTCGCGCTCCAACCGGCTGTACCGCAGCATGAGCGCTTCTTGAATAAACAGAGCCATATCAGGTTCAGGCAGGGCATTAACCCGTACTTGATCGCGCAGAATGGATTCCAATTCCGTCACGAGTGTTCCTGGCAGAGCGAGTTGGAACGTTTCCAGGGTCGTAACTTTCAGGTGCTCGGCCACTTCCGTCAGTTCCGGCGGCAGATTTTGCCGTAAATATTCCGGTGGTTCTATTTCGTCTACATACAGCGAACGTTGTAATGTCTCGAAGATGATCTGGTAATCGGCCCGGCTGAAGTCTTGCGCGTTCAGTGGGGCCAGCACTTTCCCCAGTCGCGTATCATCGCCTTGCAGCTCGCGCAGCTTGCGGTTAGCGGCATACAGGCGCACCGGCTGCTCGATCAACAGGTGCAGACAAAATCCCTCGCGCAACGCCGACTGGCCGGGCGGTCCGCTGGCGGGACGGGTATTTACCGGACGGCTGCTCGCTAACTTGCGCTGCTGCCGAACCGTAAGCTCGGCGCGCGACTTGCTGGTCTGGTGATGCTGTGTCCACTGGATCAGCGTGCGTTCGTCGATGTGTACCCGGCGGGCCAGGGCTTGAATATTCCCGCTGCGCTGCAAATCGCTTTCGGTGGCGGTCAGAATCGGCAGCAGCGCCCGCGCGATTTGCTCTCGTTCATGATACGACGTGTGATCGCCCAAATGCGCAGTAGTCTGTTGTATCACGTAATCGGCCACTGGAACAGCGCGCTCGATCAACGTTTGCCATGCGTCCGGCGTTTCACGAATCAGATCATCCGGGTCCTGGCCTGCCGGTAAGCTGGCGACACGGATATCCACATCCAGTAGGCCAGTGTAACGTATCATGCCATGTGGATCAAAAGTCACGTTTTGATCGCCTTCCAGCGTCTCGCGGGCGACGTTTAACCCGCGCATGGTGGCATTAATCCCGGCGGTGTCGGGGTCGAGCGCCAACACCAGCCGGTTCGCGTAGCGGGTTAGCTGGCGCAGTTGCTCCTCGGTGAGCGCGGTGCCCATCTGCGCGACAACGTTCTGATACCCGGCCTGATACGCCTGCATCACGTCCATGTAACCTTCGACGATCACGGCGATTTCGTGCTCGCGGATCGCGCGCCGCGCGGTATCCAGCCCGTACAACAGATTGCTTTTGTCAAACAGCGGACCCTGGGGCGAGTTCAGGTACTTGGGCACGGCGTCTTTTTCCAGGCCGCGCGCCCC
>JAFGTJ010000257.1 GCA_016934195.1 Anaerolineae bacterium
GCAGTGAAGATTAATTTTAGACTCAACGGGCAAGCGGTCGAGTTCGACGCTGCTCCCAACGAAAATTTGTTACGAGTTTTGCGCAATCACGGTTTATTTGGCGTGAAATACGGTGATCACACAGGCGAGAGCGGCGCGGACGTGGTGCTGCTGGACGGTCAGCCGGTGGTTGCCTCGTTGATCCTGGCAGCGCGGGTCGAAGGGCGCGAGGTTGTCACGATTGAGGGAATCGGCGGCGCGCAGGAGCGCGGCTGGCGTGGGTCCGATCCGCTGCACCCGCTGCAAACGGCCTTTATCGAAACTGGCGCGATCCAGTGCGGGTACTGCACACCGGCTATGATCCTGGCGGCGAAAGCGCTGCTGGATCGCAATCCTGACCCGACCGAGCAGGAAGTTCGCGCGGCGCTGGCGGGCATTTTGTGCCGTTGTACCGGTTACGTGAAGCCGGTCGAGGCCATCTTGCGCGCGGCGGCAGTGATGCGTGGTGAAGCCGTGCCGCCCATTGGCGGGGAGCGTGGGATTCCTGCGCCGCCAGGACTGTTTACTCCGCTCCGCGATCAGGGCGATGATGATTTGCCCCCGTCTGAAATTGCCGGAAAACCCGATCTGCCGGGTGTGCGGACGCGCACGCTGCCAATCATGGTAGTTGCCCCGGAAGTGGACACGCTTACCCAGGTGGGTAAGCCCGCTCAAAAGGTGGACGCCCGCAAATTGGCCCAGGGCAAACCTGCATTCACCGACGATATCGAGTTTCGTGGGATGCTGGTCGGCAAGCTGCTGCTCAGCCCGCACGCGCACGCTAACATCACGCGCATTGATGCCAGCCGTGCGCGGGTATTACCCGGCGTCCATGCCGTCCTGACTCACGAGGATTTGCCGCGTGTGCCATATACCACCGCCGGACAGAGTGACCCGGAACCGGGTCCTCACGATAACTACAGCCTGGACAACAAGGTTCGTTTTGTGGGCGACCGGGTGGCGGCGGTTGCGGCGGAAACCGAGGAAATCGCGCTCAAAGCGCTGGACCTGATCGACGTGGAATACGAGGTGCTGCCCGCGATCTTTGATCCCCGCGAGAGCATGAAGCCGGACGCGCCCAAACTCCACGATGAGCCGGAGAGCTGGCACATTGAGGATAAAGATCGCAATCTGGCAGCGCTGATCGAGTGGGAAGTTGGCAGCGTGGCGGACGGTTTCCGGCAGGCGGACCGCATCTTCGAGGCGACGTATTACAGCCCGAAGGTCCAACAGACGCCCATTGAGCCGCATGTTGTCGTGACGTGGTGGGACGAGGATGATCGCCTCGTGATCCGCACCAGCACCCAGGTTCCGTTTCATGTGCGCCGCATCCTGGCCCCGGTGTTGGGTTTGCCAGAAAAACGGATTCGCGTGATCAAACCGCGCATTGGCGGCGGATTTGGTGTCAAGCAGGAAATTTTGCTTGAGGACATTTGCGCACACCTGACCATCGTGACCGGGCGACCCGTCCGGCTGGAATACACCCGCGCCGAGGAATTTTTCGCCAGCCGTACCCGCCACCCGATGTACGTTACGTTGAAAACCGGCGTGACCAACGAGGGCAAGATCGTCGCCAACGAAATGTACCTGCTGAGTGACACGGGCGCAAGCGGCACGCACGCCATGACCGTCGCGGGCAATACCGGCCATAAAGCGATGTCGTTTTACAATTCGCCCAACATCAAGTTTCACACTGATGTGGTGTACACCAATACAACGCCCAGCGGCGCGTATCGCGGCTACGGTGTGCCCCAGGGATTTTGGGCCGTTGAGCAGCATATCGAACATATCGCGCGCGCAATGGGCTTTGATTCGCTGGATTTCCGGTTGAAGAACGCCATCAAGACCGGCGACGAGCATCCCGCCAGCAAAGCCTGGAGCGAAGGGCGCGAAGCCGCCCCGGAGTTCATCCAGTCTTGTGGGCTGCCGGAATGCGTGGAGCAGGGCGCGGAGGCTATTGGCTGGACGAGCAAGTACAATAACGCCGACTGGCATACCGTTCCCGATCAGCCGCACCTCCGGCGCGGCATTGGGGTAGCGACCGTGATGCAGGGTACCGCGATTCCCCGGCTGGATATGGGTGCGGCCAGCATCAAGATCAACGATGACGGCTCGTTTAACCTGCTTGTTGGCGCAACCGACCTGGGGACCGGCTCGGATACCGTGCTGACCCAGATGGCGGCGGAAGTGTTGGGCTGCGTGCCGGAAGATTTCATTACCTATTCGTCGGACACCGATTTCACGCCGTTTGATAAGGGCGCGTATGCATCCAGCACGACGTATATTTCAGGCCGCGCCACCGTGATCGCGGCGGAACAGGTCGCGGCGCAGATGCGCGAAGTTGCGGCACGGATGCTGAACAATCAGGAAGGGGATTCGGCTCCGGTTGCGCCGGACGATCTGGTGCTGCGTGACCGGGCAGCGTTTGCGCCGGACGGACGCAGCGTGAGCCACCGCGAGATCGCGCTCAACAGTTTGCACCACGAAGACCAGCACCAGATTATGGCAATCGCCAGCTATGTCAGCCCGGATTCACCGCCGCCGTTTGCCGCCCAGTTTGTGACGATCACGCTGGATACCGAAACCGGTCAGTTCACGGTCGATGAGATGGTGATGGCGGTGGACGGTGGCGTGATCATCAACCCGGTGACGGCCAGCGGCCAGATCGAAGGCGGCATGGTCCAGGCGTTGGGGTACGGGCAGTGCGAAGAAATGGTCTATGATGCGCAGGGCCGGATGGTCAACCCGGTGTTTGGTCCCTACAAGATTTACCGGGCCGACGAAATGCCGGAAATGGGCGTGATCTTCGTCGAGACATATGAAGAAACTGGCCCCTTTGGAGCCAAAGCCGTCGCTGAAATTCCGCTGGATGGCGTCGGTCCCGCGCTGGCAAATGCAGTGTATGACGCGGTAGGCGTGCAGATCAAGGACGGGCCGCTGCTGCCGGAGAAAATCTGGCGGGCGCTGCGCGAACAGGAAGCGCAGCCGTGATCAAGGAAGATCGCGCCGTCTTTGAGGCGATATTGGAAGCGCAGCAGGCGGGCCATCCGGCAGCGCTGGCGACTATTATCAAAACCGAGGGTTCAGTGCCCCGGCTGGCGGGCAGTAAGTTGTTGGTTAGGACTGATGGCCGTTTGGTCGGCACGGTCGGCGGCGGTGAGGTAGAAGCGGCAGTGATCGAGGCCGCCCGATCCGCGCTCCATGACGGCAAAACTCGCCTGCTGAGTTATAATCTGGCCGATCTTCAGGCGGGCGATCCGTCAATGCAGGGCGGATCGGTTGACGTGTTCATTGAACCGTTATTGCCGCCGCCGACGGTATTAGTCGTGGGCTGTGGGCATGTAGGCAAAGCGGTCGCGGAACTGGCAAAATGGATGGATTTCCGCGTGATCGTGTCTGATGATCGCCCCGGCTATGC
>JAFGTJ010000258.1 GCA_016934195.1 Anaerolineae bacterium
GCGAATTGGGCGCGTAGGGGCGCTGCTTGCCGCGCCCCGGTCAAAAAAACAGGGCGCAGCAAGCAGCGCCCCTACGAAATGTGACTCCATTGAATTCGCCAACAACATCAACTCATTCGTGGACCCTAATCACCGGACCTTATGCGGTAGTGGTTTGCAGTGGCTCAGGACGTAAGTTATACGCCCTTACGCTCAATTCACATCGGGCTGTACCAGCGTTACCGGACACCGTAAATTTTTGACAACCTGCTGGGCCACGCTGCCCAGCAGCCAGCGCGCGATGCCGGTCCGCCCGTGCGTGGACATCACGATCATGCTGATGCCCTCCTCGGACTCGGCAAATTCACAGATCGCCTGGGCCGGATTATTGCTCTGGACGACGTGAACGCGCGCCTGGAGTCCCTCCTGCCGCAGCCGGTTGCGCAGCGAAATCAACTGCTCGCGCATCTGGTCCAACGGCTGGTCCGCGATTTGCTGGTGGCCCGCCAGCGCCCACTGGTCCGAGTAACTGCCGGTCGATGACTGGTAAACGTGCAACAGGATCAGTTCCGCGTTATGCAGGCGCGCAATCTCGATGGCCCTCGGCAGCGCACGCTCGGACCGCTTCGAGCCATCCAGCGGCACGACAATCTTGCCGTACAGCGGGCGCACGAGCATCAACGGGACCGGCAGCTTGTCCAACACCTGCTCAAATTGGGTGCCGAATACCCATCGCACCATCCCGGTTTTGCCCTGAGTGGACATCACGAGCAGGCTGATCGTTTCCGCTTCGATGAACTTATGCACGGCTTCCGATAGATCGCGGCTCTCGATCATCTCATCGCGCACGCGCACTCCGTCAATACGCACCTGCTCGCGCAGTTCGGCCAGTCGTTTCTGGACCTGCACGCGGGGCAGCGTATCGGGATCGCTGTGCGTGCTGCCGCGCTGTACACCGAGCTTGTTGAGATGCAGCAGAATTAGCTCAGCTTCGTGCTTGCTGGCGATATCGGTTGCATAACGAACCGCACACTCCGCTGCTTCGGAACCATCCAGAATGACGAGCACCCGGCTATAAATTCGGGCAGGAACGGTCATAGCGCCCCCCTCCAGGCTACAGAATTTGCGACAGGAACAGCTTGGTTCGCTCGTGCTGCGGGTTGGTGAAGAAATGCTCCGGCGTGCCCATTTCCACGATGCGACCCTCGTCAAACAGCACGATCCGGTCCGCCACTTCGCGCGCGAAACCCATTTCGTGGGTGACGACCAGCATCGTCATGCCGCTTTCGGCCAACTCTTTCATCACGTCCAGCACTTCCTTGATCATTTCTGGATCGAGCGCGGACGTTGGCTCGTCAAACAACATGATTTTGGGCTGCATCGCCAACGCGCGCGCAATGGCGACCCGCTGCTGCTGTCCGCCCGAAAGCTGCGCCGGGTACTTGCGCGCCTGTTCGGGAATCCCAACCCGTTCCAGCAGTTGCACTGCGATTTCCTCGGCATCCCGGCGCGGCTGGCGACGCACATAGCGCGGAGCCAGCGTGATATTTTGCTGCACGGTCAGGTGTGGAAACAGGTTAAACTGCTGGAACACCATCCCAATTTCGCTGCGAATCTTGGCGATGTTGCGGACATCGTGACTGAGTTCGATCCCGTCCACGATGATCGTCCCTTCCTGATGTTCTTCCAGGCGGTTGATGCAGCGAATAAACGTCGATTTACCCGACCCGGACGGGCCAATGATCACGACCACTTCCTGGGGCGCGACTTCTAAATTCACGTCTTTGAGGACGTGGAAATTACCGAACCACTTGTTGACATCGTGGCAAATAATGATGGGTTCGTTACTGTTCTCGCCCATGTATTTTCCCTTTAATTGATCTGGCGAACACGCCCCGCGCCGGACGTTTCCAGGCGGCGGCTGACGTCGGACATGGCGTAGCTGATGATAAAGTACAAAATGGCGATGAAGATATACGCCTCGCGCTGGTAGGGCCGGTAAATAGTCTGCCCATTAACAATAATATCCACCATCCCGACCAGTTCAAACACGCCGACCAGCGCCACCAGCGACGTGTCCTTAAACAGGCTGATGAATTGGCCCACGATGGCCGGGATCACGACTCGCAGCGCTTGCGGCAGCACGATAAACGTCGTGGTGAGGAATGGATTCATCCCCAACGCGCGCGCCGCCTCAACCTGCCCCTTCTCCACGATCTGCAACCCGCCGCGCACATTTTCGGCCAGGTATGCCGCGCTGAACAGCGTCAGCCCGATCATCATACGCAGTGTCAGGTCCAGGTCCGAGAGCGCCGACCAGAAAAACGGCACGATCAGTTTTGCCATAAACAGGATCGTGATCAGCGGCACGCCGCGAATGGTTTCGATAAACAGGGTACAGGTCCACTTGATCGCCGGGAGATCGCTGCGGCGGCCCAGCGCCAACGCCACACCCAGCGGGAACGACGCCGTGATCCCCACAAAAGTCAGGATCATGGTCAGCAGCAGGCCCTCCCATATGGAAGTCGGAACCCTGGGCAGGACGCGCGATCCCTCGAAACCGTACAGCACGATGATCAGAACCGGGAGCGATACTGTCCACCCGATCAGGGTCCAACGGCGTACCCGCCGTTCGCGTTTGCCTAGAATGCCGATCACCCACCCGTTGACGAACAGCAGCGCAGCGCCCGCCAGCGGCACCACCATGTTATTAAACATCGGGCTGACTTGCAGGCTGATGAATTCGCCGAACGTGCGCGCACCGTCAAAACGATACGCTTTTTCTTCGGCGTAAAAGGCCCGGTCGCGGATCGGCGTCGGGCCGTATTCGTCTTCGCGGCTGGTCGTCGCCTCCTCTCGGCTGGAATACAGTTCTACGCCTTCGACGCGCAGCCAGGCGTAACCCTGGTTATTATCACGCCCGCCGTTGGCCTCGTCATCACGGACCACTTGCAGCACATACCAATCATCTTCCGGCAGGGTAAAAACCAACTCGCCACCATCCGGCATCATGTCGATCTCGACCGGGCCGTTTTCGTCCGTGACCAGTTTGCCATCCCCGAACATCAACCGCAGCGTGAAATGCAGGTTATACTCGGACAGGTCCAGTTCGCCCTCGGTCGCGCTGCGGGCATAGGTGGACCACTCCGACCGGGAGCGCGACTCGATATAACCAACAAAAGTTTTTTCGGCGTCATCCAGAGTAGTTAACGGATCAATGGCGAACGTGACGTCCTGGTCTTTCAGTCCGATGAAGATGAAGTCCGACGGCGCGGCGCGCGGGTCCATCAGCATGAATATGTCCGGCTCCGGGATTTGGCTCCCGATCAGCGGCACAATGACCAGCACCGCCAGCGTGACCAGCACCGCGATAAACACGCCTCGCACGACCCGCGACCAGATACCGAGACTCAGCCCGGTCAGGAAAACGAGCACGCCCGTCGCCAGTTCCAACCGCCAGATTTCCTGGGAATCGTAGCGGCCCGCCGATAGCAGGCGCAGGTTGTTATAAACGACGCCCCACTGCGCGCTGCGTATGGACCAATCGAACAGGGTATAGACAAACCCCACGATCACCACAGCGGTCACGATGGTGGCAAGGCTGTTGATCCGGCTGCTAAACAGGTTCTCGCGCAGCCAGCCCAACGGTCCTACCTCGGTCAGGGGCGGGCGGCGTGAGGGCGGCGGCTCAGCGGGCGCAACATAAACGCCGGGTTCGGAATACGGTTTGCTCATATCTCACCGGCTCCTCAAGCGCATCTGGTAATTGACGGCGTTCATAATCAACGAGATCGTCAGGCTCATGCCGAGATAGATAATCATCATGACGGCAAATACGGCTACCGACTGGCTGGTCTGGTTGGAAATTACGTTAGCGACATTGTACACATCGAAAAATCCGATGGCGATCCCCAGGCTGGAGTTTTTCGCCAGGTTTAAATACTGGTTGCCCAACGGCGGAATAATCAGGCGCAGCGCTTGCGGCAGAATAATCAGGCGCAGCGTTTGCCCACCGCCGAGTCCCTGCGCGCGGGCGGCTTCGATCTGGCCGTAAGGCACGGCCTGGATACCGGCGCGCACAATATCGGCAATAAAGGCTGCCGTATATAAGATCAGGCCCACCGTCAGCGCGATATATTCCGCCGAAAATCGGCTGCCTCCCGCGAAATTGAGCGCCTGTAATTCGGGGTATTCAACGTCAAACGGATCACCCGCGAGAAGCCAGCCCACCGCCGCGAATCCGATCACCACCGGGACAAACCAGCGCAGCGTCCGCGCCGGAGCGCCGGTACGGTCCATGACGCGCAACCGCCATACCCACAAACCGATCCCGACGGCCAAACCGACGATCACGGCGATGTAAAAAATCCATGCCGTATCGGTTCCTAAAATTTGGGGATAATTGATCGCGCGGCGGTTAATATAAACAGGGCCGGGCAGCTTGTATGAGTCGGCCAGATCGCGCGGCACGATCAGGCGCATTCCGCGATAGATAAAATAGAGTTGCACCAGCAGGGGTGTATTGCGGAAAATTTCGATATAAACGACCGTCACCTGCCGGACCAGGAAATTGGTCGAGAGACGTCCAACCCCCAACAACACGCCCAGAATCGTCGCCCCAATCAGACCCACGAGCACCACGCGCAGCGTATTTTTGAACCCTACCCACAACGCGAGCAGATTCGATGATTCGCCCGGTTCAAAACTCTCGGTGCCCTCAGAGATCATCGTGCCAAAGGGCCGATCCAATATCCCGAAATCAATCGTCAGGCGGCTGGCGTCCAGGTTGTTAAGCAGGTTGTTAATCAGCACGTACCCGAAAAAAATCACCGATATTAGGAATGCGATCTGGGCGAACACCTGGATCACGCGAATATCGCGCCATAATGGGACCGGGGCATGTGCTGCGACATCAAAGCCGGAGGATTTGTGCTCGGCCATAAAACCTTCCCCCTCATGAGCAACTGGGGGCGCAGCGTAAACAGGCTGCACCCCCAAGAGCAAGCGTTACAAAAACTCGGTGGACGTGCAGGCGGCTAACGCCAGGCGGGCGGGTACAGCAGACCACCGTCGCTCCACAGGCGGTTCAGGCCCAACCCTGCGCTGCGGTCGAGTTGGAGCGGGGTGTCGATGCCGACATTGCGCTCGTAAATCTCGCCGTAGTTACCGACCGCGCGGATCACGTTCACCGTAAAGCCGGGGTCCAGCCCGATCAACGCATTGACGGGTTCGTCGCCCTCGCCCAGGAAGCGCTGCACACGCGGATCCGCACCGCCCAGGAAGCTGTCGATATTTTCGGCTGTGATACCGAATTCCTCAGCGGTCATGGTCGCGTATACGGTCCAGTTCACCACGTCGGCCCATACCGAGTCGCCTTCCAGGTAGGCCGGGCCGAGCGGTTCTTTGGAGATGACTTCGCCCAACACAACCATCGAGCCAGGATCGGCGGCGCTGGAACGCAGGCCCGCGAGTTGGCTCTGGTCAGACGTCAGGATGTCGCAGCGGCCTTCTTCAAAAGCGGCAATCGTCTGGCTGGATTCCTCGAAAGGCACCAGTTCAAAAGACAGACCACGCGACGTCAGCGTTTCGGTGATATTCAATTCGGTGGTGGTGCCGGTCAGGGTACAGACCGACGCGCCGTCCAACTGGTCGATTTCGGTCGCGCCCAACGCCGCGCTGACCATCAGGCCCTGACCGTCGTAGTAAGTAGTCGGGCCGAAATCGATGCCAAACTCGCTGTCACGCTGAAGCGTCCAGGTGGTATTACGGAACAAGACATCGACCTGCCCGGTCTGGAGCGCGGTGAAGCGTTCGTTGGCCGTCAACGGCACGTATTCCACGTTGGTAGCGTCACCGAAGATCGCGGCAGCCAGCGCCTTACAAAAGTCTACATCGAACCCGCTCCATTCATTGGTGTCAGGATCGAAGAACGAGAAACCGGGAACCTGTCCGTTCACGCCGCAAATAAGGGTACCGCGTGCGCGCACCTCGTCCAGCAAGCTGCCGCCGTCCTGGGCCAACGCGCCGGGGACCATCGCCAGGCTGAGCGCAGCCAAAAGTGCCAGGGTTACAATGATTCTTTTCATGAGTGTTCTCCTCGGAGTGCTATATAGTGTTATGTTAAGGTAGTAGAGTAGGGAACGAAAATTCAGACTGTCGCGTGCCCGCACCTCCTTTCGTACCTTTGCGAACCTCTAACACCATACCTTTTATAAACATTAAATGTATGTAATTTTTAGCGAATTTACCCAAACTTGTCAAACGAGACACGAGCAAACCGCAGGCGGGATTAAGTATACCCGCCGTTGGCCTATTCGTTTTCATACCATTACCACAATGGTCGCGGCGATTGTCCTGGGTATAGTGCCCAAATACCGGCAGATGCGCTGTGAAATTTGCACAATTATTCTGTTAATAATCGCGCAATTGCCTCGGCGGACGGTTCCGCCTGCCGCAGTTGGTTGGGATACGCCGCCGCCAGATTGTGCAGAGTGTTGTTGTGATAGTGGATGGTGGCATCCGGGTCTTTGAGAATATGGCCGGTCAGAATACCGACAACGGTGTCACCGGGCCGGATCACGCCCTGATCAACCAGTTTGCGCGTTCCGGCCAGCGAGCACGCCGAGGCCGGTTCGCAGCCGATACCCTGCCGGTCGATCAGGGCTTTGGCATCCATGATCTGCTGGTCCGTGACCTGTTCGACCACGCCATCGGTCCAGCGCAGCGCACGCACGGCTTTAGCGTAACTGACCGGGTTACCGATCTTGATCGCGGTGGCAATCGTTTTGGCGTGGACCGGCTCGAACGCCGCAAAGCCCTGGCGGTAGCTCTGGTAAAGGGGATTCGCGCCCTCGGCCTGGATGATGGCAAGGCGTGGCAGGCGGTCGATCAGGCCGAGTTGGTGCAGTTCGTACAGGCCCTTGCCAAACGCAGAACTGTTACCCAGGTTGCCGCCAGGACACACGATCCAATCCGGCACCTGCCAGCGCAGTTGTTGCAGCGTTTCGGCCATAATCGACTTTTGCCCTTCCAACCGGAAGGGATTAACCGAGTTCAACACATAGATGCCGATCAGTTCCGCGACTTCGCGCACCAGGGCCATATTTTTGTCGAAATCGGCACTGATCTGCACACACGTCGCGCCGTAGGCGATGGCTTGCGAGAGTTTGCCGAGCGCGATCTGCTGGTCCTGGAAAAAAACGATCCCATCCATCCCGGCGGCGGCGGCATACGCAGCCAGCGCCGCCGATGTATTGCCGGTCGAAGCGCACGCCACGCGCTCCATGCCCAACACCCGCGCCTGTGTGACGCCGGTCGTCATGCC
>JAFGTJ010000259.1 GCA_016934195.1 Anaerolineae bacterium
CCATGACGCTGCGCTATGGAGAGGGGGAAATGTCATGGTGTCAAGTCCCCTCTCTACGAAGTGGAGAGGGGATTTAGGGGTGAGGCTACTCGTACTTAAACCGCCACACGCCGAACGCGAAGAAAACCGCCGCCATTCCCAGCAGCACGCCCAGCATCGGCAAAATGTCGGTCAGCGTGCCGTTATACCACATCAGTTCCTGAAAGGCGTCCATCGCCCACGCAATGGGCGAAATGTGGCCGATCATCTTCATGAAGTCCGGCACGATCTCCAGCGGCCACCACGCCCCACCGATGGGCGCGAGCGTCAGGCCCATAAACATGCTGACGCTGCTCGCCTGGGCGGACGTGCGGACGACCGTTGCCAGCGCGACACCGAGCGCCGTCGCCGTCAGCGTGAAGACCAGCACGATCAGGGCGATACTCACGATATCGCGGCCCCACTCGACGCCCATCAGCGCGCCAACCACGATCAGGACCACGAAGATCAGCAGCCCGTACAGGTATTGGCCCAGGATTTTGCCGCCCAGGATCAGGGCGCGGCGCACCGGCAGCGAATACAGGCGTTGCAGCGTGCCCGTCTCGCGTTCGTACACCAGCACCGTCGCGGCGTTGAGCATGAACATCAGCACGAACATCACCGCGATACCCGGCCCGCTCTGGTTGAAACCGTTGAGTGACGCCGAACTGCCTTTGGTCGATTCGGCGCGAACCTCCACCGGGCGATCCGTCCAGGCGGATTCCACACCGGCCAGCACGTCGTCAAACGCGGCGGTCCGGTCCAACTCCGCGAACGAGTCCCCGTAGGATTCCTCAGCCACGCGCAGCACCAGATTGGTGATCGCTATCGTGCCCCCCATGCGACTGATCGCGGCGTCGATCTTCTGGGTGGCGAGCGTCGGCGCGGAGAGGGTGTCACTGCGCTTGAACAGCACCTCGACCGTTTCTCCGGCCCGCAGCGCCGCCGCGAATCCCGGTTCGATGATGATCGTGCCATATGCCTCGGTATCTTCCAGGCGCTTATCGGCGGTAGAGTCCCAGTCGCCGGGCCGGTCGGACAGATCGCCGTCCAGGTCGCAGTCGTCGGGAACCGAGTCGGCGTGATACGCGCACAGCAAAAACGCCGGACCGTCCGAACTGGAGCCTGACTCGGTATTCGCGGCGGTGATCTCGTCTTCCAGCAGCGCGACGAACTGCCGCGACAGGGCGCTGCCGTCCCGGTCGATCAGGTCGATCTCGACGGTCGGCTGGCCCTGGGTCATGGCCCGGCCCAAAATGAACATCATCAAGGCGGGCATCAACAGGCCGATCAAGAACGTGGTCCGGTCTTTTAATGAGCGCAGCAGGTCATACTGCGCGATGATCCACAGGTAACGCATGGTGACGGCCTCCTTACAGGTCCAGGCGGCGGTTGAAGCGCCACAGGCTGATCCCGAACAGGACCAGGCCCATCACGCCCAATGCCAACAGATTCGGGACGATATCGCCGAGCGGGGCATCGTTTTGGGACAGGTCCATAAACCCCTGGATACCCCAGTGATTCAACGTCAGCCGGGGCAGCCATGCCGGAAAGCTCTCCGACACGTCCACGAACGAGCCGCCGATCATGCCCATCAGGAACAGGATCACCGTGCTATAAGTGCTGGCCTGTTCGGGCGTTTGCGAGATCGCCGCGATCAGCAGGCCCAGCGCGGTCCCGGCGAAAACGACCGCCAGCACCAGCAGCGCGATCCCGGTAATATTGCTGCCCCAGACTGCCCCTTCGCGGCCCATCACCAGCGCCACCAGCGAGGTCGTGATGATCAACAGCACCATCTGGATGATGCCGGTCAGGTAGGTTCCCGCCAGCTTGCCGCCCAAAAATATCCAGCGCGGCGTGGGCGTGCTGATGATGCGCTGCAACGTCCAGCGGCGCTGTTCGTCCAGGATGCCGGTCGCGCCGGTCGCCATCGCAAACGTCATGAACAGGATCGCCATGGAAGGCGCGTAGTATTTCAGCGCGTCAACCTCGCGTATCTCGCCTTGCATATCGACCTGCTGCATCTGGACCGGCAGCGCGCCGCCCAATGACTCCGACTCGGCGATGACCTGCCCCGCCGCCGCCTGGATCGCGCCCGCGTCCTGGCCGAGTTCCGCGCCGAGTTGGGCCACGATGTCCGGCCCGGCCCGCTGCGCCAGGATCACGGCGTTCATGCCGTTGGTGATGGCGCGCGTGATGCTGATCACGACACTGGGGCCGACCATCAGGCCGCTGTCGTAATACACCTCGACCGCGCTGCCGCCCGCCGCCCCGAATATATCCGCCGAGAACGTCTCCGGCACCCGGATCGCGGCGGCCAGATCGCCGTCCTCGACCTGCTGGCGCGCGCCGTCCCAATCGCCGGACAGTTCGCCGTCGATCAGGTCATGGATCACGGCGAAGTCCCGCGCGGCGGCAGCATTACCGGACGGGACGAACGCCTGCCGGTACGTCTGCCCCAGGTGGGTTGGCTGGCCGGTCTGGGGAATGGTGGTCCCGGCGTCCTGGTCCACCACCGCCAGCGGCACGGCGTCAATTGACACGTCGCCCTCACTGCCAAACGACAATCCGATGATCGTGCTGAGGGCCAGCGGCACGGCGATCAGGATCAACACCGCCTGCCGGTCCTGGAAGGTGGTGAAAATGTCCTTCCGGGCAATAGCCAGTAATTTAGTGAGCATACATAACCTCTTTTCCCGTTAGTGCTCGGTGACAGTCTCGTTGTAGGGAGGCACCTGCGTGTGCCTCCGGCGGCGGGACACATGGGTCCCGCCCTACCGTCTCAGTCTGGTCCCGCCCTACCGTCTCAGGTAAAAAACGAGGCTAATCCCGCAGCGCGCGCCCGGTCAGGTGCAGGAACACGGCTTCCAGCGTCGGCTCGGTGATCTCGATACTGCGCAGACTCAGCCCGGCCCGGTTGATGACCTGGATCACGTCCGGCAGCACGGCGCGACCGTCCCCGGCCAGCAGGCGAATCTCGCCGTTTTTCCGGTCGTGTTCGCTGTCATTATCACCATTGCCGTCGCCGTTACCATTACCGTCACCGGCCAGTTGGCAGTGGGTCACGCCATCCAGGGCGCGGAGCTGGTCGAGCACTTCCGGCGGCACGTCCGGCACGGTCAGCCGCACGGTATCCTGTTCCCCGACCATCCGGGTGAGTTCGTCCTGGGTGCCGAGCGCGATGATCTCGCCGTGATCGATGATGCCGACCCGGTTCGAGAGTTCCTGGGCTTCTTCCATGTAGTGGGTGGTATACAGCACCGTCATGCCGCCCGCGTTGAGGTTCTTCACCGCGTCGAGGATGTTGCGCCGTGACTGCGGATCGATGGCGACCGTCGGTTCGTCCAGAAACACGATCTGCGGGCGGTGCAGCAGGCCGATTCCGATGTTGACGCGGCGTTTCATGCCGCCGCTGTATTCCTCGACCGGGTCGTTGGCGCGATCCGCCAGCCCGGTGAAGTCCAGCACTTCGTCCACACGCTGCTTGAGATCGCGTCCGCGCAGGCCGTACATTTTGCCAAAAAAATTGAGATTCTGGCGGGCGGTCAGGGTGGGGTAAATGGCGAGTTCCTGCGGGACAACGCCAATCGCTTGTTTGGCGGCCATCGTCTCGCGGGTGATCGAGTGTCCGGCGATGATGGCGTCACCGTCGGTCGGCGTCAGGAGTCCGCTCATCATGCTGATGGCGGTCGTTTTGCCCGCGCCGTTAGGTCCAAGCAGGCTAAAAATCTCCCCCTCCATGATGTCGAGGTCGATGCCCTTGACGGCGACCACACCGTCGGGCGGGTTGAAATGTTTCTTGAGTTTGCGAATCTCGATGATCGGTGGCATGAGCAGTGTTCCTCCCCGGATTCCGTAGTGAATGTGCTTACAGTAGCGTGAACGCCGCACGCCGTCAAGTGGGGTGTATTCGGATAGTGGGGCAAAAAATGCACCACAGAGACACGGAGGACACAGAGTTTCTCTTTTGAAGAGAAAAAACAGGAGA
>JAFGTJ010000260.1 GCA_016934195.1 Anaerolineae bacterium
ACCAATCCCATCCGGCCCACCGCCAGCGCCCGGTATTGGGCCATGAGTCCGGTTCCGCCCGCCAGCCCTGCCAATCCGCCCAGGATCAGGTCCCCGGCGGAAGCGAACGTTTCCCCCGTGACCAGCGCCAGCGTGACCAGCAGCGCCAGCCCTACCATATAGGAGATTACCATCACGCCAAAGACCGGCGCGCGTTTGGCGGCCAATCCCCCGCTAAAATCACTCGCGCCCCACGAGAGGGACGCCGTTAAGCCGAATCCAACCGCCGCCAGTTCAGAGCCGCCTGCCAAATCGCTAAACTCCCAACCACTGCCCAAACCACTCATGGCTCATGGCGTGATTGTAAGCATGTTCGCCAGGATGCACCGTCAAGGAGCAGCGATCCCCCGCGCCGAGCAGGTCATAGGCCCGCTGGACCGTCTCGAACTGCTCGCGCACACCGTCAATCGGGAAGATCGGGTCGCGTTCCCCGGCGATGGCGCGGAACGGGCGCGGCGCGATCAACGCCGCCAGATCGCCCATTTCGGCGTATTGCAGGATACCGGGTACATAGTTGCATTCGCAGTGCCGCACGCCCAGGATCGAGCGCTTGAACGAGCAGAGATAACACGACGGCACCACCACCGTGATCCGTTCGTCCAGCGCGGACAGCCAGAGCGTGATCGTCCCGCCGCCGGAATTGCCGGTGCAGCCCATCACACCGGGCACCAGATCGTCGCGCGCCGCCAGAAAATTCAGCGCGCACAGGCCATCCCAACACCGTTCACCGAGCATGACGCGGCCCTGCATCAGGTATTCAAACGACAGGTGGCGGCACGACGTCTGGCAGTCGTCCACGCCGCCCAACTGATCGCTGATGCGCTCGCCGAATCCGCGCTGTTCGACCGCGCACACGAAATACCCCGCTAACGCGAGCGCCTGCGCGTAGTTGTTATCAATCGCCAACCGCGCCTGGGCTTCCTGCGCGTTGGGATAATTGCCCAGGGCGTACTGGATGCTGGGCATGTGGCCGTGAAAGACCAGCACCGGGCGGTACGGCGGCGCGGTTTTGGGGATCAGCAGGTACATGGGAGCCAGGGTATCGCCCACGTCCAGCGTCCATTTTTCCTCGCTATACGCGCCCCGGTCCACCGTCTGGAGCTTTTCGGCGCGAACGGGCGGCGGGATTCGTCCGGCAATGCCGATCAGGTGCGCGACCTGCTGCCGCAGCGCGATCTGCCACGCCCGGAACTCATCCACCGTCTGCGCGCGGAAGGCCAACCGGCGCGGCGAGTTGGTATACAGGGCGTCCACCGGCTGTTGCAGATGAAAACGCGGATCGGGGGTCTGGTTCATCAGGTATCGTCCTTTTCGGGTGGCGGGTGCGAGTAATACAGCCGATATAGTTGTCGCAGCAGACGTTGTAAACGCGGCGGCAGGTTCCCCCGGTAGCGGGCTGTGATGCGCGACCGAAACACAATAACCAGCATCAGCGTGATCGCCGCCGCCGCGCTCGTCGTCCAGCACACCGCAAAGTTTTGGGAATCGGTGATATGGTTGCCGCGCGCGGTGTAGGTCAGGATCACCGCGCCCACAAATCCCGTGATCGCGCCCACGCTGCCGCTGAGTTGGCTGGTAGTCGAACAGCCGATGGGCGCGTCCTCTATATCGGAGCCAACGGTGATGGTAAGAAACTGCGTCAGCGCCATCAACAGGATGCTGAGCGGCACGCTGCACGTAAATCCCCACACGCCGCCTAACGCGCCGTTGAGCAGCGCGCTGCCGCTAAACAGGCCCGCGATGGTGCCAATCGCGCCGCCTAACATAGCGCTCCACAGACTGACCAGGGTTGGGACAAGGTGTTGTTTGGTATTCATAGGGGGCAGTATAGCGCGTGGGCGGTCCAGGGACAATTTCTCTGTTTTTATCACTGAATCAAGTATACTTTAAGAAGCAAGTGAGGACAGGAGCGAAACATGGCGCAACCGGCAACACCTTTAGACGAGGCCGTGTCCATCGTCAGCAGGCTAAACCCGCTGGATAAGGTCCGGTTGATGGAACGGCTTGCCGCGATGCTTGGAACCGATCTGGCAGTAACAGCGGACAGGCTGCCCGAATCATTAAACGATGAGATGCCCCGGCCCACGACCTTTCAAGACCTGGCGGCATGGCTGGACGTTAATCCGCCCGTCGAGGCGTGGGGCGGCTTACGCGATAACGAAGACGCAGGCGTCTACATTCACCGGCTGCGCCGTCAGGCGACCGTCTGGCTGGACGAACCAGGGGATGGTCAATGATTGCCGGGATCGTCAAGGATTTTCTGATCGTTCTTCCGGCCCGGTTGGTGATCCGACCGTATTAAGCGCTGCCCGTGTCGTTCGCTTTCGTGTCGTCCGATTCCGCGTTGTCTGCCACCGTCACGTTATCCGCCGCCATGCTCCCTGCCGCCGAATCGTCCGGTTCCGATTTATCTGCTTCCGCTTCCGGCTCCGATTTGGCCTGTTTTTTTAATACCTCAATTTCCTGGGCGTGCTCGATCTCGTGATGCACCATGATCCCGATGATCTGATCGACCGTACCCATCGGTCCCCAGGGAAATACAAACTTCTCGGTAAATTTGGCCTCCGGCAGCGCGTCCAGAGTCGCTTTGAGCTGCTCGCGGGCCAGTTCCCATTCCTTGACAATATGCGGGAACGGCAGCGGTTCGCGCTCGGCTACCGACTGGGCGTTGTAGTAATCAATGCCGCGCGCGGCGGGCGTACCCGGTTCGTTACCGCTGATGTGGGCGCGCAGCGAGGCGGTGGTCGCGTCGTCCCAGCCCGCGATATGCGCCAGGATATGTTTGATCGTCCAACCCTCGTATACCGGCATCAACTCGTCGATACCGTCCAGCGCGGCCCGCATCTGGGCGCGGGCGTCGTCTAACTGTGTTTTGAAGTGTGCTGCGTCGTTCATATAAAATTTCTCCTCCTCAAAAACCGCCCTATTCCGGCGGAAACATCGCATAGATCAGGGTATCGCGCAGGCTGCCGTCCACGCCCCGGTCGGAATGGCGCAAACAGGCTTCCCGCGTATATCCGGCGCGTTCGGCCACCGCCGCGCTGCGTATATTGCGGGCGTCACACCGGATTTCGATCCGCTGCGCGCCCAATGTCTCGAACGCAAAGGCCGTGATGCCCAACACCGCCTCGGTAATATAACCGTGCCCGCTCATACTGGTTCGCGCCCAATAACCGATCTCCATGCGCGGCACGGACCAGTCGATGCGGTGCAGGCCGCTGCCGCCGACGACCGCGCCGTC